>JADBKC010000060.1 GCA_014896555.1 Caryophanales bacterium
CAACCCCTCCTCGGGGAATTCTAAGAATTTCTCCCACAAACATTTTACTCACACAGGTTGAATTTACTGAAATTTTACTCCATATGTGGTATTTTATCCCGCTGTCGTAATATAGCAGTCTTTTATCTATTGTTTTTTCAATAGTGAAATGTTTTTTTTTGCAGGCAGGGAAGAGTAAAATAAAAGAAGAAAGTAAAGAGTTAAAGGAGAATAAAATATGGCTGAAATTCGTTGGAACGAAGAAGTCGAAAAAAGAAAAGAGGAATTGATTCGCGATTTGCAATCATTGATTCAAATAAAAAGCGTTTTGGATGAAAGCCATGCGACGAGTGACGCTCCGTTAGGAAAAGGAGTAAAAGAAGCGCTTGAATTTATGCTGAAATTGGGAGAAAGAGATGGATTCAGCAGCCGCAATGTCGGAAATGTGGCAGGTCATATGGAATTTGGCCAAGGGGATGAGCTTTTAGGAATCCTTTGTCACGTAGATGTTGTTCCTGAAGGAGACGGCTGGTCTGTGGAGCCGTTCGGCGGGGAAATCAAAGACGGAAAAATATTTGGGCGTGGCTCCATCGATGACAAAGGTCCGACGATGGCGGCTTATTATGCGATGAAAATTGTTAAGGATCTTGGAGTGCCAATTAACAAACGGGTTCGAATGATTATCGGAACGGATGAAGAGAGCGATTGGCGCTGTGTCGGACATTATTTTCAGGTCGAGGAAATGCCGACTTTTGGATTTGCTCCCGACGCGGATTTTCCTATTATTTATGCAGAAAAAGGGATTGCTGATTTTGATATCGTGCACACCGCAAAAGAGAAGGATGCGGCTGAAAGCCAGGCAGAAGTGCTCTCCTTTCAATCAGGAAGGCGCTATAATATGGTCCCCGATCACGCAAAAGCGGTTTTGATGATTCATCATGGGGAAACAAAACTTTTGCAGCAGTTTTCTGATTATTTGAGCGAAAACGGTTTGAAAGGCAAATATTTCATGGACAGAGGCGATCTGGTCCTGGAAATAGAAGGAATATCCGTGCATGGCTCGGAGCCTGAAAAAGGAAAAAATGCGGGTTTGTATTTATGTGATTTCTTATCTGTTTTAGATCTGCCAAAATACGAAAAAGAATTTTTCCAATTTGTTTCTCATTATTTCCATCAAGATTTCACAGGAGATTCATTAGGCCTTTCTTATGAAGATGATATAACAGGAAAATTATCGTTGAATGCAGGCATTCTTTCTTTTGACCGGAATCGTGGCGGAAAATTAGGAATTAGCATGCGTTATCCTGTCACGTTTCCTCTTGAAGATCGGATAGATCAGCTAAAAAACATGCTTCGTGAAAAGGGATTGGCCATTGAAAACTTCTCTGACAGCAAACCTCATCATGTAGACAAAGACCATCCGTTTATTCAAACGTTGGCGGATGTATATGAACAGCAAACCGGTGAAAAAGCGGAACTTTTAGCGATTGGCGGAGGAACGTACGCGCGGTCGCTTGATACAGGGGTTGCTTTTGGAGCTCTTTTCCCGGGAAGGCCGGACGTCGCCCATCAAAAAGATGAGTATATGGTTTTAGAAGATTTATGGAAAGCAACGGCGATTTATGCTCAAGCCATTTATGAATTAACAAGATAGTATTGAGATGTAAGGCTTATCATGAGAGAGGAAACGGGGGGACAGGTATGGAATGGGTACTGCTAAACGGGGAGTTTTTGCCGAGAAAAGAAGCAAAAGTGGATATTGAAGACCGCGGCTATCAATTTGGCGATGGAATTTATGAAGTTATCAGGGTTTATCATGGTAAAATGTTTGCTGTCGATCAGCATCTGTCTCGCCTTCAATCAAGTGCGGAAAAAATTTCCCTTCAAAATCCTTATACAAATGATGAATGGAAAACGATGCTTGAAGAATTAATCAGGAAAAATGAGCTGGATGGAGGAAGCGTGTATTTACAATTGACACGCGGGGCGTCTCCTAGAACTCACGCGTTTCCGGATTCAAGCGTTTTACCTGTCATTGTGGCTTATACAAAAACGTTGGAAAGACCTTATAAGGAAAGAAAATATGGCGTGAAAGCGCTGTTTGTGGAAGATATTCGCTGGCTGCGCTGCGATATTAAAAGTTTAAATTTGCTTGGCAATTTGCTGGCGAAGCAAAAAGCAGCCTCCGCAGGGTGCTATGAAGCGGTGCAGCATCGTGGAGAAACTGTAACGGAAGGCGCCTCTTCCAATATTTTTATTGTGAAAAACGGGGTCGTGCAAACACATCCAGCAAATAACTTGATTTTAAATGGAATTACTAGGCAAGTGGTGATTTCATTGTGCCAATCAAATGGTATTCAAGTGGACGAAAAGCCGTTTACGAAACAAGAGTTGTTGCAAGCAGATGAAGTATTTCTCACTTCCACAACGTCCGAAGTCCTTCCTGTTGTGGAAGTAAATGAGCGGCCAGTGGCTGATGGAAAACCAGGCGCTGTTACGGCGAAAATTCAGGAGCTATTAGAAAAAGAAATCGAATCTCTAAGCAAACTAGCGGATGTACAAACGAGCCATAACGATTGAATACTTATTGGTGTGTGAAGGGAATAAAGATTTGTTGTTTTAGCCAAAGCTTTGCAGTAGTAATATAAGGCTTTGGCTTATTTTTTTATAAATGTGATCCCTGCGGATGCATCGGGATTATATCATGCAAATGAAAAAATATCCCACCAAAAAGGCGGGCAAAAACTGTTGTCTTTCCCGTTTTTTGATGGGTCCAGCAGGATTTTCCCTATAATCCTGGAGAGTAAGGAACACTGCTGGTGGACAGACACGAATGATTAATATCGGAAAAGATCGCTTGATAAATAACGTTCGCCTGTATCAGCCGTCATACAAACGACGACGTCATCTTTCGAAAGCTCGCTTGCTACTTTTATGGCAGTAAAGCAAGCAGCACCGGATGAAGGGCCGACAAGAATGCCTTCTTCTTTGGCCAACTTGCGGGTCATTTCATATGCTTCTTCATCTTTTACTAAATGGATTTGATCATATACTTCCGTATTCAAGGTGGCAGGAATAAATCCCGGACTTGTCCCTACAAGTTTATGTTTTCCTGGTTTTCCGCCGGATAATACTGGCGATCCAAAAGGTTCAGCAACATGGACTTTGAGATTTGGATAATGTTCCTTCAGTACTTCACCGGTTCCAGTAATGGTCCCTCCAGTACCAGACGTCGCTACAAAAGCTGTCAACTCTTTTCCAAGTTCTTTCATGGCTTCGATGATTTCTACAGCGGTTGTGTGCCGATGGGCATCAGGGTTAGCAGGATTTTCAAATTGCATCGGGATAAAGCTGTTCGGTATGTCCTCGGCCAATTCTTTTGCTTTTTTGATAGCCCCGGGCATTTTTTCATTTCCTGGAGTCAACACGACTTCGGCGCCGTATGCTTTTAATAAATTAATGCGTTCTTTTGTCATGGAATCGGGCATCACGATAATGGCTCGATATCCTCTAGCGGCCGCATTCATCGCTAGACCGATGCCGGTGTTGCCGCTCGTTGGTTCAATAATAGTGGATCCTTTTTTCAACAGGCCAGCCTTTTCCGCTTCCACAATCATATTATAGGCGGCGCGGTCTTTTACACTTTTGCTTGGATTGAAATATTCCAGCTTTAAGTAAATATCCGCTCCATTTTTTGGATTAAGACGGTTTAATTTTACTAAAGGTGTATCGCCGATTAGATCGGCTATGTTATGAACGATCTTCATTGTTTACGCCTTCCTTTCTACTCTTCATAATTCATCATACCTATTCTTAGAGGTCTAATCAACTTTTGCAGATTTTATACTTTTTCCCTTTTTTTGATACAATGTAATTACGATTTGGGATTAGGCTTGCTCACTAGAAACATGGGCTTTAGTGGCAAGCAATGGGAGTGATGTTTGTGAAAACTCATTATTTTTTTGCTTTAAGGATGCCTGATGAAACAAAAGAATATTTGTATTCTTGGCGGCGCCAATTTTCTTTGCCGTTCAAACGTTGGGTGCACCCGAACGATTACCATATCACACTCGCTTTTTTAGGCGATGCAGATCAAAAACCGTTGCAAAAAACAGTAGATGCGGTAAAACGAATCGTCGAAAAAACGCCGCCTTTTTCCGTGCAGATTGACTCTATCGGAACATTCGGCCGTAAAGAATCTCCCCGAATTTTTTGGGCAGGAACCAAACAGAACAGCCGCCTCTTCGATATCCAAAAACAGGTGTTTCAAGCAGCAAAAGAGGCAGGTTTTCAATTGGATTCCAAACCATTCCGGCCTCACATCACGCTGGCGAAAAAATGGAATGGGGATATTTCGTTTACAGATACAGATGCATCCAGTTTTTTGTACGCCAAACCACCTTCCCATATTTTTCAAGCAGATTCAGTAGTGTTGTATCAGACCCATTTAGACCGTTCGCCCATGTATGAAGAAATTGTCCGGTTTTATTTCGAAAATAAGGAAGGAAAGGAATCGAAAGGAAATGGCTCAGTTAATTAAGCTCCAAGATTATGTGTCTCGATATCAACAAGATGTGTACCGTTACCCATCCCAATTTATCCGATTAAAAAAACAACAGTGGGACAAGTTTGTGAATTGGAGCGAAATGCAAAAACAAGAGCATGAGGGGTGGGCGCAAGAGGAATCCCTTTTTTATGAAGATGAGAATAAGGAAAAAACAAATATGTTCCATAAATTGAAAAATATGTTTCGAAAAAGGAATTTTTCGATAGATGAAGGGGAAAATGAAAAGAAAGAGTCTCCCTTTTTTCAAATGGAACTTTCGAATATGAACGAATTGGAGTTAAAACAATTTTTTCTCGATCAGCTGTTTGAATTTCAAATCAAGTGGGCAAGTTCCACTTTAACAGAAACATCATATATTGATTACCAATATTTTTATGATGAACGCTTAAAATATTTTCTGCAAAGATTTCCAGATACATTTCTCGTCATGTATAAACCGATATTGGCTTTGAAAAAGGCGCCGGTCGAATTGGATGTTCTCCTGTTGACGCCCACTGAACTATGGTGTCTTACTTTTTTGGAGGAGGAAAACCGGGCTGTTTATTTTGGATCATCGGATCGATTCTGGATCAAAAAAATAGGAAAAAAAGAGAAAAAAGTGTTAAGTCCGGTTCTTTCTTTGCAAAGAATGGGGGTCATTGTGTCGAAGTTATTTCGTACGTACAATGTAGATTTTCCGGTGAAAAAAGCGGTCATATCTCGAAACGGCTACATTGATTATCCCTCTCCTCCTTTTGGTCTCCATATTTTCGATAAAAAAAGCTATCCGAAATGGTTTGAATCGATGAGAGAGTTCCGTTCTCCATTAAAAATGAAGCAATTAAAAGCGGCCAAAACACTTTTGGAGTTTGCCGAAACCAACAGTGTAAATAGACCAGAATGGGACGATGAGGAAGAATGGCCAGGTCTTGGAAGCGGAGATGAAGCGGAAAATACGACACGGTGACAAGCACAAAAAGCTGCCCTTTTCATTTATCACCATTTGACAGACCGATAGATATAGATATAAGCGATCAGTTAGGGAAGAGCTGGATTCTCATCTCAAAGGTGACAATCTTTTCATCCGGCGGGAATTCTTTCGGGTTTATTTAAAATTTTAGTTTGATTATATACAATTTTCCACGTTTAAAGTTCTCAGATGACTAAGAAAAAGGTCTTTCACGGATGAACGGGAGGCCCCGTCTCCTACTTGGATCCAAAAAGAAAGATAGTCATAGTTTTTCGAAACCCCGATTATGAAAGGAACTATCAGTGGAGAAAAGCCCCCGTTAATGGTTCGTAAAGCGGGAGCAAGGGGAAACAGTAGTAAGGAAAGAAGGATGTATGCTTCCAAAAAATCAATCGTTTCATGCCTACCAAGATGAGTTGGATCTCCTCACTATTTTTCTTCCTTACAACTACTTTCAAGGAAAGTCGTCTTCTTTTAACTAAAAACAGAAGATGCCGTTTTTGACTTGAACATACTGGAGAAGACGGATTTAGAACTTGGCAGAATATATCATTGCCAATCTCCAGTAGTTCCACAGTTTGGGAAAAGGCACTATATTTTGGATGAAAGAGGGCAAGAAACGTTATTGCTTATCGGCAGTGTTATTCGTACAAAAAAGTTCGACCAAATGTTTTTTTATGGGGAAAAGATTTAGGAGCTCATTATCCAAAGGAAAGAACCGTTTTAAAATATGGTCCCCGACAGCGATGGATGCGAGAGTCCACTTAAAAAAAAGAGAAGCAATCAATTGGGAATCTCCTCCATTTATTTAGGAAGAACGAGGTGTTTTTTCTGCTGAAATAATGATCATCATTACGTTTTAGGAAGAGGAAAAAGGCATGTCATTTCTGTTTGAAATTCTTTCTAGTTTTTTCAAAGTATTTATATACGAATTAAGTGAAACTTCCATCAGTGAGATTGAAAAAACCCCACTGATGGTTCATTGAACATACCGGGGATTTAGGGGCAGTTGTCCCCGAATTGGACCAATTTTTGTCTAACTAGTCATAAAAAAGAGGACTTACTGCCCTTTCATGCGGGGGGACAATTGCTCTTTGGTTGGACAGTGTCTTCGTACTGATCATGAAGTCGTTTTAGACGGCATCTTGACGAAAACACTCGAAAGAAGATAAAATTTAAAAAGTAGTTTTCATTGACAACCGGATGTTGAATTGAAGGAAAACTGAATGGAATAGAGTATCATGGTTTCATTTTGGATTATGACCGCATTCATTTCATTCAGTGGTGGCTTGCCCGTTTGGATCGATCGGACGGAAAGCTTAAAAATATAGGAGAATCAAATTACGCATAAGATGGATAATCAATCGGGAAAAGAGCGTATGGATAAAGCTGCCAAATTAAAATTGAATAAATTGGAACATTTGTTTGATCAAGAGTGGGAGATTATCCCTGCTGGTGGTCTTACTGGTGAAGCGTTTTTTGCCAAGCATGAAGAACAAAAGCTTTTTCTAAAGCGGAATTCTTCGCCTTTTCTAGCTGCCTTGTCGGCTGAAGGGATTGTTCCTAAGCTTGTATGGACGAAAAGATTAGAAAGCGGGGATGTGATTACCGCCCAGCATTGGCTGAACGGCAGAGAACTGTCTCCTGGTGAGATGATGGACAGAAGGGTGACGAAATTACTAAAAAAGATTCATACGTCAAAACCGCTTTTGACAATGCTAGAACGTCTTGAAAAGCGCCCGGTTCAGCCTGAAAAGCTGTTGTCGGAAGTCCAAGATGGAATGGATTTCGATTTGCTGCATCATCCTACCATTCAAAAAGCCATTGAGTTTTTACAAAAAGAGGTCAAGTTCATTCGCTATGGCGACTACGCCGTTTGCCACGGAGATGTCAACCATAACAACTGGCTGCTTTCTGAGGGCAATCGTTTGTACTTAATTGACTGGGACCGCCCTCTTATAGGCGATCCGGCCATTGATTTGGGCATGCTTCTATATTGTTATATCCCGAGTAATGCTTGGGAAGAGTGGCTTCGGTTGTATGGAATGGAACTTACTACCCATCTTCGTCTTCGGATGAAATGGTATGTGGTGATACAAACTATATTATCTATTCAATGGCATAAGGATAAGAGCCGTTTTCACGAAATGAACCGCTGGATTACCTTTCTCCATAATATCTTATGACCAAGTTAAGACAATTGGTCTATATCGCTGACCCATTGAGATAAGTGGTTTTGATGGGCTTGGATGTGCTCATCCAAATGTTGTGTATATTGACCATTTTGGCTGTATTGATAAATTTCTTGCAATGTTGATTTTACCCTTTGATCAACGTTTGTATTGGCCATCAACGATTTTGCCAGTCTTTCGAGTTGTTCACATTCCGAAACTGTTCCGCAGCAATCCAATTGATGGTCGCTTAAGATGTCTCTTAATAATTGTGCTTGATCTTTCCAAGTTAAAGGCATGTTATTCATCCTTTCTTTCGCATCATATAAGGAATTCTCTTATTTAGTGTCGGGAATTCTTTTTTTTTTATGCATGTAGTTCATGAACGAATAGACAGTGAGGGATTTTTATGCGTTTACGAAACAAACCTTGGGCTAAGGAAAAAATTCGACAATTTCCACAATATGTTATTCCTGAACCTGAAAAGCAGAAAGGAAAATGGCCAGAAATATTTGGAAATGACAAGGGAATCCATTTGGAAATTGGTACGGGAAAAGGACAATTTATTGTGGGAATGGCTCGATTGCATCCTGATATCAATTTTATTGGGATTGAGCTGCAAGAAAGCGTGATAGTGTCCGCTCTTGACAAAGTAATAGAAGCAGAATTGCCGAATGTAAAACTGCTGAATGTGAACGCCGCCCATTTAACCGATTTTTTTGCTAATGGAGAAATCGAAAGAATTTACTTGAACTTTTCGGATCCTTGGCCAAAGAATCGACATGAAAAACGTCGATTAACTTACAAAAATTTCCTAAAAGCCTATGACGAAATTTTGGCGGAGGGTGGCGAAATCCATATGAAAACCGATAATCAAGGATTGTTTGAATACTCGCTTGTCAGTTTTTCGCAGTACGGCCTGATTTTAAAGGATGTGAATCTTGATCTTCACAACAGCGATTATCAAGAAAATGTCATGACCGAATATGAGGAAAAATTTTCGCAAAAAGGAAATCGAATTTATCGCTGTGAAGTGCAGTTTCCGCCAAAAAAGGTAGAGGAGAATCAATTTTTGCTTTAAAAAAGGGGTCTAAATCAACGATTATAAAATCGAAAAAAAGAGCTGATTTTTTTTCGCTAATCAACGGTCTGTTTTTGAAGTGGGAAAAGAGTTGTTTTGTCAGTGCCAACGGGAACGATCGGACCGAACCCGTTGGCGAGCGATTAGGAAAGGCGATAGACGTCCATAATGGTTCCGGTGCTGGCATCGGCGATAAATTCATATTGCTCCAACTCGCCATTCCGTCTTCTAGAAATCCCGCCTTTATAAACGGTTGTATCAATTCCGAGTTTTTGATATTCTTCCGGTTTCATTTGAATCCATGATCCTTCAATGGTTCCTTCTTTGTTAAACGCCTCCTTGACGCGGGAAAGAACCTTTTCTGCTGCAACGTTAGTCGAGGACGTTGCCGCTTTTTGGGCAAACAACGCGCCTGCTGCACCGGCAACTGCACCTAATGTAAAAGACTTCCACCCGATTCTCATGAGTACACCCCCCAAAAAGTTACTAGTTCCAGTATACATGAATTTGAAAAATTCGCCATATATAGGGGCGGCTCAATTGGAAAAGGTTTCAAAGTTTTGTAAAATAACGATGTACATAGCTTTCCATTAATGAAAAGGGGCATGAACTCATGAATCAAGAATCATTGGATTTGTTTCAACATTTAACAGAACTTCCAGGAGCTTCTGGTAACGAACATGCTGTACGCGCATTTATGAAGGAACAGCTTTCTCAATATGCTGATGAAGTGGTCCAAGATCGGCTAGGAAGTATATTTGGGGTCAAAAAAGGAAACGGCCCTGTCGTGATGGTAGCCGGTCATATGGATGAAGTAGGTTTTATGATTACTTCGATTACGGATAACGGAATGCTGCGCTTTCAGCCGCTAGGAGGATGGTGGAATCAAGTGCTGTTAGCGCAGCGTGTACAAATTATAACGGAGAACGGACCGGTTATCGGTGTGATTGGGTCCATTCCTCCCCATTTGTTAAGTGAAGAACAGCGGAAAAAACCGATGGAAATAAAAAATATGCTCATTGACATTGGAGCGGACGACTGCAAAGATGCGGAACGGATTGGCATAAAACCAGGGCAGTTTGCAGTGCCGATTTGTCCATTTACCCCATTGGCAAATAAAAAGAAAATTTTAGCAAAAGCTTGGGATAACCGCTATGGGTGCGGGCTTGCCATTGAATTGCTGAAGGAAGTAAAAGATGAAACGCTTCCTAATACGCTTTATTCTGGCGCGACCGTTCAAGAAGAAGTCGGACTTCGAGGTGCGCAGACAGCAGCTAATATGATTAAGCCGGATATTTTCTTCGCATTGGATGCAAGCCCCGCCAACGATATGTCAGGAGATAAAGATCAATTTGGACAGTTGGGACAAGGCGCTTTGATTCGTATTTATGACCGGACGATGGTGACCCATAGAGGAATGAGAGAATTTGTTCTGGATACGGCAGAATCGAATCAAATCCCTTACCAGTTTTTTGTTTCACAAGGAGGAACGGATGCAGGAAGAGTGCATTCGTCCAATGAAGGAGTCCCTAGTGCGGTGATCGGGATTTGCTCCCGCTATATTCATACGCATGCTTCAATGATTCACGTGGATGATTATCAAGCTGCCAAAGAATTATTGATTAAGCTAGTTCGTTCATGTGATCAATCAACGGTTGAGGCCATTCGGAATAACGGGTAATGGAATATTGGTAGACATTCCATCCATGAATGGATGATTCTAAAAGATGTGACTGCCGGAACGGAAAGGTTTTTCATCTATAGAGAAAGTGGTTTGGTTGAGACAGAGGGAGTGGCAATCCGTGAAAATAGCGGTGGGGTCAAAAAATGCAGCAAAAATAGCTGCCGTGGAAGAAGGAATTCAATTTATACGACTGAGTGCCGAAGTGCTATCGGTTGACGTCGAATCGGGTGTAAGCAATCAGCCTTTTTCGGATGAGGAAACAAGAAGAGGAGCCGTTCAACGAGCAAAAAGAGCGCTGGCGGCGGAAAATGCTGATGTCGGAATCGGTTTGGAAGGCGGTGTAATGGAAACGCCGCATGGTCTTTTGCTTTGTAACTGGGGAGCTCTTTCGGAAAAAGGAAAAGAGCCTATTGTTGCCGGAGGAGCCCGAATTCTGTTGCCGAAAGAGATTGCCGAAAGATTAAGAGCAGGGGAAGAGTTGGGACCGGTGATGGATGAATTTTGCCGCAGAAAACAAATCCGTGAAAAAGAAGGAGCTGTGGGCATCTTTACTAACGGGCTTGTCACAAGAAAAGACATGTTTTTCCATGTGATGAAGCTGATGCTAGGACAATGGCTGTACCGTAAGAAAGAATTGTAAAATCTGGATAGCATCTTTTTCTCATCAGCAGGGATATAGCCTTCTGATGGCATCTTCATTTTTCAAGATCGGTTTGCAGCTTTACTTACGGGTCATTTGGATAATTGAAACATGCCATTGGCTCTTGTTTGAAATTCAAAATCCAAGCAAAATGGACTTTCTTCATTGATCAGAACGAAGCGCTTGATAACTTTAAAAACTGAATGAAATTTTTTTGAAAGTGGTGAGCGCTATTCTTCATTTTGCTGGATAGTTTATGATAATCTTATGTTAGAAACACTATAAAGAGAAAAAACTTATTTGGATGTTGCTTTCTCCATGTTTTTTAAAGCATTCTATTTCATTCGTTTTTTCAAACAACTGTTGTGAGGAGGATTAATCGATGGAAGAACTACAGTCAATGGAACAATTTGAAGAACTTAAAAATAAAGGAAAACACATTTTTCTTTTTTCAGCAGAATGGTGCGGAGATTGCCGCTTTTTGGAACCATTTCTTCCTGAAATTGAAGCAGAGCACCCAGATTACACGTTTGTCCATATTGACCGGGATGAATATATTGACCTTTGCCAACAATTAGACGTTTTTGGAATTCCTAGTTTTATTGCTTATGAAGATGGGAAAGAGCTTGGAAGGTTTGTCAGCAGAGACCGTAAAACAAAAGAAGAAGTGGATCAGTTTATTGACAGCCTCCAAAAATAAGTTCCTTTGGACAGGAGGAAAAGTAGTTGGACAGTAGGGCGCTTAGAAAGGAATTAGAAAAACGGTTAAAATCAGAAAATCGCCTTTTTACATTTGATCGGGAAAAAGATATTTTGCGAATTGAGGATAAGGAAACGGGAAAAGGGGTCAATATCTCACTCCCGCAAATTCTAGGCAGATGGGAAACAACGAAAGAGAAAGCAATCGATGAGGTTGTTTACTATGTCAATGAAGCGCTGGCTGTCATGGGAAAAGAACCAAGCTTATCGGAAAGGGAAAAGTACATTTATCCAGTTATTCGCTCCACGTCTTTTCCAAAGGAAGCGAAAGAAGGCGTTCCGTTTTTGTATGATGATCATACGGCTGAAACAAGGATCTATTATGCCCTTGATATGGGGACTACTTATCGGTTGATTGATCAGGAACTGTTGGAAAAGGAAAATTGGGATGCTAAAAGAGTTAGGGAGACGGCAAAATTCAACGCCCGATCCCTTCCTACTTCCGTTAAGAAAGATGAAGTGGCGGATAATATATTTTATTTTTTAAATACAAATGATGGTTATGATTCCAGTCGAATTGTAAATGAGAAATGGCTTTCTGAAATGGAGGAGAAGGTCGAAGGCGTGATGACTGTCTCCGTGCCTCATGCAGATGTCCTGATCATCGGGGATATCCGCAATGAAACCGGATATGACATATTGGCGAATGTGACGATGAGCTTTTTTGCCAACGGACGGATACCAATTACGGCTTTGTCATTTTTGTATGAAAATGGCAATCTGGAGCCGATTTTTATTTTGGCCAAAAATAAAAGAAAATGAAGGGATGGAAGATCGTAAGTGAACGTATTTTATAATCGAAAAGGTGTAGGGGATACTCTACTAATATCGATCAAAGATTTTCCGCAAGAGGAAATGGCCGTAGACGTGCGAAAAGAAGCGGCCAGAATTTATCATGAACCAACCAATGAAACGGCTGGTTATAATATTTTTTATATATCCAAATTTCTGGGAATTGAAGGCGATGGCCCCGTCGACATGAACGAAGACCTTCTCGGCAAAATCAACCGGATTTTGCAGGAGTGCGGTTTTGATGAAACGTTAGAAGGAGATTTTTCTCCTAAATTTGTGGTAGGATATGTGAAAGAAAAGGAAAAGCATCCTAATGCAGATAAATTGAGCATCTGCCAAGTCGACGTAGGAAATGAAACTTTGCAGATTGTATGCGGAGCGCCTAATGTGGAGGCGGGCCAAAAAGTGGTTGTTGCCAAGATCGGTGCTGTCATGCCAAGCGGAATGGTGATAAAAGATGCGGAGCTGCGAGGAGTTTCTTCGAAAGGCATGATCTGTTCGGCTCGCGAGCTTGAGCTGCCGAATGCTCCTAAAGAAAAAGGAATTTTAGTTTTATCAGATGAATATGAAATTGGTCAGCCGTTTTCCTTTTAATGGATAATGGTGGTGAATAAAGATGTGAACAAGGGTTTGGTTCTTTCAACCTTTATAGGAAGATGATTGTATCCTATGAATGGTTGTAGAAGGATCGGACCCTTTATTCGTTTCAATGGATTTCTTGTTGTGGATATTGAAGGGTTCGGTTGAAAAGTGAGCAGCGAGTAAAGATTGGATGGTATTTCTGCAAAAATGTTTTTCCAAGATTTTCAGTATAGAAAGATCTAGATGGAGTCTGTTCTGGTTGGTTTTCCATTCCCTTAGGGAGAAAAGCCCAAGGCCTTCATCGATGAAAAGAGGCTTAACAATATTTGTTTTTCTTGCATTTTCAGCCTGTTTTCCTCTCGAATTTTTCTATTTAACTGTTAAAATAGAAATGATTCTTAAATAAAGAAAGAGTGGTAAACTTTGAGCTGGCTGAAACGATTTATGAAACTTTTTATAGATGAAGAAGTAGTAGAAATGGAAGAGAGCGATTCTCCGCATGTACTGCGGCAGATACTAAAGGAACGAACAGACAATCTAAAAAAAAATCCAACAAAGCCGGTGCGGGAATTGAAAACGAGAATCGCTTACCATTATCCGCAAAAACCCCTATCTTTGCCTATTGTGTCGGAGAAAATAGAAAGAAAAACGCTTGAACGACATAATCGGCATCGGAGGAATGAGCCGACCAAACCGGAACCAAAACCAACAACGGAGAACTTAAAGAGTGCTTCTTACCATGTGTCGAGCGAACGCAAAGGAAACCGTCCTTTTCGACCAACGAATATTCCGTCTCCTATTTACGGATATAAACGTCCGTCAGAAGCAAGCCAAAGCAAAGTGGTAGAGTACGAGTTGAAAAATTCTTTTGTGGAAGGAGAAGTGTCAGTTCATACAGAGACGCTAAAAAGAAAGAATGAGAATTTTGAAGAGCTGAAAGAAAGAAATCAGACTTTGGCTGTTCCGTTTAAAAACGAAGAAAAACAGGCCGAACCTTCCGTAAAAGAACAGGAGGCGGCAGAAAAGGAACAGGCATCCCTTGAAGAGAATCATCTGAAAGACGAAGCAGCTTTCAATGAATTTTTTAATTGGGAAGACTCCCCATTATCAACGAAACAATCATCACAAGAAAATAATTTTCCTACGGTAGAAGAAGCGGCAACAGAAGAGTGTGAAAATGTAAGAAAAATGGAACTAGTCGAGGAACAGAACTCTGTTGTTCGGGAATTGGACATTAGTGAGGATTCGAACCAAGAACAGCGACCGGAAACTGTTGCTGAAAGGGCGGACAAACCGAATAAAACTCGCCCGCATCTCCCTTTTAATGTGTTAATGCTTAAACAGGACAAGAAGAAGCTGGAGAAAAAAAACATCTTGAACGACCGGAAAGGGCCGGACATGGCTCCTTCCATCCATAAAACGGAAAAGGAACAAACGAAGGACATCGAAAAAGAAAACGGCCATCAGCTGCCCGATATCAATTTTTTGACCCCGCCGGTTGAAAAAAAAACAAATGAAGAATGGATACAACAGCAAATTCAATTATTAAACGATACGCTGAAAAACTTCCGTGTGCGCGCTAAGGTGGTGAATGTCACGGAAGGACCGTCTGTCACCAGATTTGAAGTACAGCCTGAACCGGGTGTAAAAGTGAATAAAATCACGAACTTGTCCGATGATATTAAGCTGAGTTTAGCGGCAAAAGATATTCGGATAGAAGCGCCCATCCCGGGAAAACATACAATCGGTATTGAGGTTCCGAATAAAGAAAGCCGACCCGTATACTTAAGCGAAATTATTATGAGCCCTTCATTCCAAAACAGCCAATCCCCTCTCACGATTGCGATGGGACTGGATATTTCCGGCCAAGCGGTTGTGACTGATTTAAAGAAAATGCCCCATGGATTGATCGCCGGCGCAACCGGCTCTGGAAAAAGCGTCTGCATCAATTCCATATTGATCAGCCTTTTGTATAAAACGACTCCTGAAGAATTGAAACTGCTATTGATTGATCCGAAAATGGTTGAACTCGCGCCGTACAACGGCATTGGTCATTTAGTCAGCCCGGTTATTACGGATGTAAAGGCAGCCACCCAGGCATTAAAATGGGCAGTGGTTGAAATGGAAAGACGATATGAGCTATTTGCTCATGCTGGTGTTCGAAATATAGAACGATTCAATCAAAAAGCGTTGGAATCAAAAGAAAAGCGTATGCCTTATATCGTCATTGTGATTGATGAATTGGCTGATTTAATGATGATGTCTCCCGCTGATGTCGAGGAAGCGATTTGCCGAATTGCCCAAAAAGCGCGGGCGTGCGGCATCCACTTATTGGTAGCTACTCAGCGGCCGTCTGTCGATGTGATCACAGGATTAATAAAAGCCAATATCCCCACTAGAATTGCCTTTTCCGTTTCTTCCCAAGCGGATTCACGAACGATTTTGGATTCTGGGGGAGCTGAAAAATTGTTAGGAAAAGGCGATATGTTGTTCTTGGACAATGGAACATCAAAGACGGTGCGGCTTCAGGGCAGCTTTGTTTCTGATGGGGAAATCGAAAGAGTGGTTTCTTTCGTAAAAGAACAGTGGAAATCCGATTACTTGTTTCTTCAAGAAGAACTTGTTCAAAAAGCCAACTTCCTGCAAGATGAAGATGACTTGTTTAAGCCGGCTTGTGAGTTTGTCGTCCGTCATGGCGGTGCTTCCGCTTCCCTATTGCAAAGACATTTTCGGATCGGCTATAATCGCGCGGCTCGGTTGATTGAAAGGATGGAAGAACAAGGAATCATTTCGGAACAAAAACCCGGCAAGCCTCGGGACGTTTTAATAACGGAAGAAGATTTTGATGATTTAAAGGAGTCTAGCCCATTGTAGTGTGAGCTTTCAAAAAAGGTGGCTCATTTAAAAAATGAAAAATCCTGATAATAGTCACGAGCCGGAAAAAGTGCTATAATGTTGCAATATGAAAAGCTCATTATCCATTTTGAGCAAAGGGAACAAAAAATACATATAATGCTTATTGATAGACGATTGTTGGAGGGTCAGTT
>JADBKC010000227.1 GCA_014896555.1 Caryophanales bacterium
TTTAATAGTGGTATTCTTATTATTCCACTTGTATGGATAGAGCATTCAGGGATGGAAAACAAATTTTCAATGTGAAAACCGTATTTATGTAAGGAATTTATGAAGGCTTCATGTTAAGGTTATAAAACATTTTTGTTATATCATCCAAAAAATCAAAAACGGATTCGGTTATTTTTTGTTTAAGATATATTTTCATTTACTGGATACCTCCATATAATTCAATCACAATTTTCGAAAAATAAAACAAACTAGAAAGGGTGCAGTTCAAAAAGGCTTTTGAATCGGCCCTTTTCATTCTAGTTGAAAAAAACAAAAAAATCTCTACACGAGAGGAGATTCTTTATCTATTTCCATTACTTGAAATAGAATTCAATAACATGAGAGATATATAAAATATGACAACTCCTTCTGTTGTTTTCGGATTGATTCCTGTCAGCTCTTCGATTTTATTTAACCGATAGTGCAGAGTATTAATATGTATATTCATTTCTTCTGAAGTTTTTTTGATCGATTGATTATGGTGTAAATAGTGTTGCAAAGTTTCGATGAGTATTGGATCCTCTTTCAAAACATGAATCGTTCGTTTCAGAAAATCCTTTTGTATCTCTGTTGGGATGTCTTCTAAAATAATTTCTAATATGAGATCATCATAAAATACAATTTCGTGATCCTTTTGAGCTACTTTTAATGCTTTCAGCGCTTCCTTAAATGATTTATGGATGATCTGTTTACAAACCGTTTTTCCTACACCAATGGCTAAACTGTGATGATATTTATTTTCAAATTTTTCTTTAAAGTCTTTTAATTGACTATGGAAATAATTCTTGTTAAAAGTAGAGCCAATCTTTTTTAACAGCAAGAAACGTTCTTGCCCCCAGCGAATGAGAAAATGATTTTCTTTCCCGAATACAGAATAGAACAATTCCATGATTTCTTTTTGAATTATAGGAATGTCGTAATGATCGAGTGTTTGTATTTCGGATTGTATGAGGGCGCAAATATGAGTGTCGTAAACGGGGATTCCTAACATGACACCCCGCTCTAAAAAATCTTTATCTACGGATGTAGAGTTGATCCATTCATACAGATACGATTCTATTCCTCTTATTTCCCATTCGTTTCTCTCAGTATAATAAGCTTCTTGAATAAGAAGTTCTGTCATCCTTCGAATTAATTCAGCAAACGGTTCCACTTTTTTAGGCTCTCCTGTGATTCCGATAACTCCGATGACTTGCTTATGAAACATAATGGGCATATTGATTCCTGCTTTTACTCCTTTCAGAATTTTTGCTTTGTCCTGATCAATATAAAGTACTTGTTTTGTTTTAATGACAATGGTTGCTCCTTCATGATAGGAGCCAATTCTGCTTTTTTCAGTGGAGGATATAATGATTCCTTTTATATCCACTAATATAATGTCTTCTTTCATGACTTGCTGAACTTCTGAAATAATTTTAGAAGCTAAATTTGGTGATAAATGCATGGGCATCAACCGCCTTCTTTTGGATTAAAAAACAATAAAAACGGGATAGTTTCCATTTTAATTATATGATCATACATAGATTAAATACCCAACTTTCTTTATAATAAACAGAAAATTAGAAAAGCGAGGGTTTTCAATGATTCCTTCTCATGTAAAAAAGCGTTTCGTAGATATCGTAGGGGAAGAAAATTTTGAAGATTCCGAAGTAGAACGGTTCGTTTATTCATACGATGCCACCCCTAATTTTCAATCTATTCCTGACGCGGTAGTCTCCCCGAGAAATACAGAGGAAGTATCGGAAATATTGAAATTGTGTAATGAATGGAAAATACCTATTGTTCCGAGAGGATCAGGAACGAACTTATGTGCTGGTACTTGTCCTATTGAAGGAGGAGTTGTTCTTCTTTTTAAACATATGAACAAGATTTTAGAAATCGATGAAGAAAATTTAACCGTAACTTGTCAACCGGGAGTCATCACACTTGATTTAATCAATGCGGTTGAACAAAAAGGTTTATTTTATCCTCCCGATCCAAGTTCTATGAAAATATCTACGATCGGAGGGAATGTAAACGAAAACTCCGGGGGACTAAGAGGACTGAAATATGGAGTAACGCGTGATTATGTTTTGGGACTGGAGGCAGTTCTTCCTAACGGTGAGATTGTCCGG
>JADBKC010000228.1 GCA_014896555.1 Caryophanales bacterium
TTCCTCGTTCAAAAGATCTCCGCACTAATGATGTTTAGAAATGAAAATCATGGCAAGAAAGACTCGGCATCATAGGTCATTCATACTAGTCATTTTGATTGTCATGAATTGGTCATTATAATATAATGAAATAGAAAGAGTTAGAATGTTCTAATAATTATTAAAAAAGAGGAGGGAAAAATATGTTGGAGAATAGACCATGGTTAAAGAATTATCCGGAAGAAATCCCCTCATCATTAACCTATGAAAGCGAGCCTGTGCAGCAGTACTTAAAAAGGGCAGCTGAAGATGATCCGGAAAAAAATGCAATCCATTTCATGGGAAAAGAAATCACTTATAAAGATCTTTTTGAATCAGCAGTTAAATTTGCCGGATATTTAGAACTCGGCATAAGGTGACAGGGTTGCCATCATGCTTCCAAATACCTAATCCGTCATTGTTGTACAGGTTTTGATGGCTGGAGGCATCGTGGTTCAAACAAATCCATTGTATATGGAACGAGCGAATATCAAATGAGTTTGGGCGAAAACCATCATCCACTTAATTTTTGTTTCCGAGGGTATCGAAAGTAATGTCTCATACCGATCTCAAACACATCATTGTAACCGCTATCAAAGATTTTTTGCCATTTCCGAAACACTTGGTTTATCCATTTATTCAAAAAAAGCAATATGGAATCGTTGTGAATGTGAAACATGAAGGCAATCATCATTTATTAACGGAAATCTTAAAACAGCCGGCAAGACAAGTAAAAGAGTATGAATTCAATTTCGAAGAAGATCTTGCATTGCTTCAATATACAGGTGGAACGACAGGTTTTCCGAAAGGAGTTATGCTGACGCATAAAAATCTCGTCGCAAACGCTGCAATGTGCCAATCGTGGCTATATAAATGCAAGCGCGGAGAAGAAGTCGTCCTTGGAATTCTTCCGTTTTTCCATGTATATGGAATGACAACCGTCTTGATTCTATCTGTCATGCAAGCAAACAAAATGATTCTTTTACCTAAATTTGACGTTGAAACAACCTTAAAGACAATTCAAAAACAGCGGCCTACAATATTTCCGGGAGCCCCTACAATATATATTGGACTATTAAATCATCCGGATCTTAAGAAATACGATCTTTCATCGATTCATTCCTGCATTAGCGGTTCGGCTCCGCTGCCGGTAGAAGTGGAGCAAAAATTTGAAGAAGTGACGGGAGGAAAGCTTGTTGAAGGCTATGGATTAACTGAATCATCCCCAGTCACACATGCAAACTTTGTTTGGGATCGTCCAAGGAAAAAAGGCAGTATTGGAGTTCCTTGGCCGGAAACAGATGCACGCATCTTGTCTTTAGAAACAGGTGAGCCGCTGCCGCCAAGGGAAATTGGAGAAATTGCAGTAAAAGGACCACAGGTGATGAAAGGTTATTGGAACAGGCCGGAGGAAACTGCACAGGCTCTTCGTGACGGCTGGCTGTTAACAGGAGACCTTGGATATATGGATGAAGATGGGTATTTTTATGTTGTTGACCGGAAAAAAGACATGATTATTGCAGGAGGATTCAACATCTATCCGCGCGAGGTTGAAGAAGTGCTGTATGAACATCCGGATGTTCAGGAGGTTGTAGTTGCAGGAATTCCTGACCCTTACAGAGGAGAAACGGTTAAAGCGTATATCGTTTTACGGGAAGGTGCTTCGATTTCAACTGAAGAAATGGATCAATTTGCACGGAAACACCTTGCAGCCTATAAAGTTCCAAGGGTATATGAATTCAGGGATGAACTTCCAAAAACAGCTGTAGGGAAGATCTTACGAAGAGCTTTAGTAGATGAAGAGAAAAAGAAGATAGAAGAAGATGAAAAGAAACAGGCTTAAATTTTAGAAAGCCGCTATTTCGTCTCTTTCTTTTTGGAAAGTAGTGCTTGTCTCGTTTATAGACAGTAAGCCAGAATAAATATATGATATTTTCTTGACATATTAAAATGGCAGAATTATTATTAAAATATGAATGATTATTCATTCATTTCATAAAAAACTAAATAAAATAGTATAGAAAAAGTTTTTACGAGGCGCTTACAATTTCGAGTAAGGGGGGGAAAGGTTGAAGAAAAACAGACCGAAATACCATCAAATTATTGACGCGGCCGTGATTACCATTGCCGA
>JADBKC010000229.1 GCA_014896555.1 Caryophanales bacterium
AAACCTGATACCCGGTTTGGAATGGAGCTTATCGATGTCTCTGAAATCGTCAAAAATTCAAGTTTTAAAGTATTCGCCAATGCTGTATCTGCAGGTGGACAAGTAAAATTAATTAACGCCAAAGAGGCTGCTGGCCAATATTCTCGAAAAGATATTGATCAGCTGGCAGAATTTGCAGCACGTTATGGAGCGAAAGGTCTCGCTTGGCTAAAAGTAGAAGATGGAGAATTAAAAGGACCGATCGCCAAATTTTTCAGAGAAGAAGAACAAGAACAGCTGAAGAAAACGGCGGAAGCAGAAAGCGGTGATCTTCTTCTCTTTGTCGCTGATAAAAAATCGGTTGTGGCCGATGCACTCGGTGCTCTCCGGCTTAAGCTCGGAAAAGAACTAGGTTTGATCGATGACAATCAATTCAATTTCTTATGGGTAACAGATTGGCCGCTTCTTGAGTATGACGAAGAAGACGGAAGATATTATGCCGCCCACCATCCATTTACGATGCCATTTAGAGAGGATCTTCCATACCTTGAAAGCGAGCCTGAGAAAGTACGTGCCCAAGCATATGATATTGTTCTCAACGGCTATGAGCTAGGTGGAGGTTCACTGCGTATTTTTGAAAAAGATATCCAAGAGAGAATGTTTAAAGCACTCAGTTTTACAAAAGAAGAAGCAGAGGAACAATTCGGCTTCCTGCTTGAAGCGTTTGAATATGGAACCCCACCGCATGGAGGGATCGCACTAGGATTGGATCGGATCGTGATGCTTCTGGCTGGCCGGTCCAATTTGCGCGATACGATTGCCTTTCCGAAGACGGCAAGTGCAAGCTGCTTGTTGACGGATGCACCAGGTGAAGTTAGTCAAAGCCAACTGGATGAGTTGCATTTGAGGCTGTCTGTTGAAAAAAATGGGTGAAAATTATATGGATTGAATGTTGATAAATGCTTAAGGCTATGTTAATATATCAGTAACGATCACGAGTCCTGATGTGTACGTTAGTAGCCTATTCTGTTTTGACCGAACACTATGATTTACGGGAGCTTGGAGTTTTTAAGTAGCGCAAATGCCTCTTGTGAAGAGGACTTGCAAAGCTTAGAACAGGGCACCCACCTGCCGAGAGCGGGTTCAAAACGTATAGATCATCGACAACGGCACAATTGGGACTCGTCCTTTTGTTTCAATAAACTGAAATAGCCTAAATAAACCATTTTGCTTTAATAAACAACCGCTGCATGCAGCGGTTGTTTTTGCGTGTTTTAATGAAAAGGGTTTCTTTTAAGGCCGTTTATTCGATCATCTTAAATAAAACGAATATTGAATCCACCCTGTTAGATGCGGTAAGATAGTTTTTGGCGAAAAAGCTGTCAAGCATTGTAATGGTTGATTACATAATAGGAGTGAGAATATGCTTCATCAATTTTCGAGAAATGAATTAGCGATTGGAAAAGAAGGGCTGGAACAATTAGCAAACAGCACGGTTGCTGTACTAGGTGTTGGGGGAGTCGGTTCCTTTGCTGTTGAAGCGTTGGCTCGTTCCGGAATTGGACGTATTGTGATGGTAGATAAAGACGTTGTCGATATAACGAATGTGAACCGTCAAATTCCCGCTTTGCTGTCCACGATCGGAAAAGCAAAGGTGGATGTGATGAAAGAAAGAATCGCTGATATAAATCCTGATTGTGAAGTCATGGCCTTAAAAATGTTCTACACAGAAGAAACGTATGAACAATTTTTTGATTATCGCCCCGATTTTGTCATTGACGCATCCGATACTATTACATATAAAATTCATTTAATGAAAGAATGTTTGAAACGGGATATTCCCATCATTTCAAGTATGGGAGCCGCTAATAAAATGGATCCAACCCGTTTTCGGATTGCCGATATATCTCAAACCCACACTGACCCGATTGCGAAAGTGATTCGTGCCAGATTGCGCAAAGAAGGGATCAAAAAAGGGATCCCGGTTGTGTTTTCCGATGAAAGCCCCATTGTTATCCGAGAAGACGTCCGTAAAGAGGTTGGAAACGATGAAGCAAGTATTCGAAAAGCGAAAATGCCTCCATCTTCGACTGCGTTTGTTCCCTCTGTTTCTGGTTTGATTATGGCCTCCTATGTTGATCGCAAGCTGCTTGAAGGG
>JADBKC010000061.1 GCA_014896555.1 Caryophanales bacterium
TACCATTATCTGGATGAGGAGGTTATTTTTTCTCCCACAATAATTTTACTCATACGGCACGGTCACATAAAATTGCTTAGATAATCCTAATGGATGATTGTTTGTATCCTTAATTTCGATATTGATTAGGTGTGTGCCGCTTGGAAGAGCTTTGATGATAAAAGCGGCTGTTCTATATTCTCCGTAGCGAACGCCATCGACGGAAACAACAGCTTTCCCTTTCTTTTTTTGATTAGTTTTTTTCATAAAAGTAATGTCAGGTACAAAGCATTCCACATAAAGATCGTTCGACCGTACGACATGGCGGACAACAAACAGAGAAGGATTCTTTTGTCCAGCTGCCTTTGCCGGCTGATCAAACGAATGCGTCTTCGAAACATCTGGATTTTGCTGGCAAGAAGCAAGAATAAAAATTAGGCAGATGAAAAGGATTTTCTTCATAAGATTCGTACAGGACACCCCCACTTTCCCTTGCAGTTATCAACTACATATGGAGGAATTATATTGATTTTGCATTCGCAAAACACTCCCTGCACTTCCTCCCTTCTAGGTAACGTAAACTTGTCATTTTATGGCACTTTTCATTTCGTGAACATTGGTTAAGTAAGGAAGTTCGGCAAAGAAAACCGTTGAAGATCTTCTTATCTCGAAAAACCAATCGGTCGAATTGGGATGGATTCTGCCCAACACGACAACTAAAGTCAGATGTTAGTCTGTTAAATTTGTCATCAAAATAACCGGATACGAAAGGGAAAGAAATGACAAAACATTTTTACACTTTCATTTGCGGAAAATGGAAAATGATCATTAAGAACAGGAAAAATTTTCATTTATCCCTTGACGAAACTTCAACCTTAAATGTCCTTCCTTTCCAATCCAAATGGCAGTGATGATCTTCATTAGTGCTTTTTGTATAGTTTTTACCAGCGGACTTATTTTATACAAAAAAGCGGAAAAGTTTTTCCGCAGCTGTTTTCTTGTACAATCTAAACGGTTCATTAAAGTTCTATCTCATTAAAATGTTGTTGCATTTTATGAAAGTGAATAGGCAGGATCTGGACAAAAACATAAAAACAGAGAAATGGGAAGTCATTCATTTTCAGACATTTGAACGAATCAAAAAAAAAAAAGAACCGTTATCATTCCGCCGGTTCTTCGTTCCCAGTATTCAGGATGGCTGGCAGCATGCCCATCATCATTTTTGCCATTTGTATACCATTTGAAAATTTCTCCATTTGATGAGGAATTGTCCTTTTAAAATAATGAAGGGATTGAATCTCAAATTTTTCTAAATCCTCCGGTCTTCGGCTTAAAATACGGTACCATTGGGGCTGCTCTCTCAAGAATTGCCTCAAATCACTTCTAGAAAAAATATATTCAGCTATTTCTTTTCTCACGAACGTTTCCTCCTTTTTCCTCTAGTCCTTTCGAAAACCAAAGAAATTTTGTTCCGGTCCATCGGGAGATCGTTTTGGATATGGAATTGTAGAAGAATGGGGTTGAAACTGTGCTAACAAACCTTGAAGCGCTCCAATAGCTTGATTCATATGATAGAGATGCTCCTGAACCTGATTAGGATCTATTTTTTTCACCGTTTCAAGAATCGTTTCCGTCCACTTGGAATTTTTTTTCTTTTCTGATTCCGACTGCTGAGTAGTCTTCTCTTTATATTTGTCCCAGTGAGGATCTTCTTCCCCAAGCAGATACCATTCCTCAAAAAATTCTTGGAGAGTTTTCTCCTTATTGTTGACTTCCTGAATAATTTTCGGATGCGCTTTGACAAATTCTTTGAATTTCAATACTTGAGGATGCAGCTGCTTTTGGCCCAAGGAGCCGTCACCTCCTGTTTTGCCCATTTACTATATCATATGATTTTCACTTAAAAGAGTGATTCTCAAGATTTCTATCTCATGATAAGATAGATTAACAACAGTAAAACTTTTTCAGGGGGAATCACTCAAATGAAAGAACCATTATGTCAGTTGTTTCAACAAGTGATAGAACAGTCAAACGAAAAAGAAAAAACCATTCTTAAACAGCTGTTGGAAGGATATATGAATCATATCGGGTCCGATGAACCTTATTTAGGAAAATTGCTTGGAATGAAAAAAACCGTAACCGATTCCAATTGTGAAATCACGATCCCTATTTCTGAGATTATTCATAATCATTTAGGTATTGTTCATGGCGGCATTACGGCAACCCTTTTGGACAGCGCGATGGGAACAATCGCTAGCCATGTTGCTCCTCCTAGTCATGGAGCGGTCACTTCCAATTTAAACATTCATTATATCGCTCCAGGGAAGGGAGAAAGTCTTACCGCCATCGCAAAAGTAATACATAAGGGCGCGAAAACCATTGTAGTAGAAGGGGAAGTTTACCTAGACAATAGAAAAAAAATTGCCCACTCTACTGGGACATTTTTTATCGTCAAGATTCACGAGGGATAAAACGTAAGCGTTTTAATAGAAAGAGTCATAAAATTAGGAACAATAAATAAACTGAGAGGAAGTTCCAATGTACTTCCTCTACCATTCTTCTTTTTGAATAAAATCCTGTGTATAGTAAGTTTTGTAAACTCCGACTCCTAAATGCGAATAATGTTTCTCCAGAAGAGCTTTCCGATGCCCTTCCGAATTCAGCCAACCTTGTACGGCCGCCGGACCGTCAACATAATGGGCAGCGATATTTTCACCCGCCATTTGATAAGGAATCCCTGCCGCTTTTAACCGTGCCGCTAAATCCCCTTGAGTTGGTGAATCATGCGAAAAATAATTTTTATCGTTCATTTCTTTGCTGTGACCGAATGCAACAGTCGCCGTTTTTTCATCCCACTTAAGCGGCTCTAACTGAAACTGTTTGCGAATCATATTCGTTATATCAAAAATCTGATGTTCCTCGCCTTTTTCTATACTGTTCCACTGTTCCGCCGTCGGATTCGGCCATTCTGGAAGTTCTCCTTGGTATATCAACTCGTACGGTTTTTGACGAAGCAATATTTCTTTATCGACAAATCGAATACTGGATAGCGTTCCTGAAAATTTATCCAAATACAATTGGGCGTAAATCCCACCTATTTTGACTAGCGGCTGAAGATTTAAATCTTCTTCCGACAGTTCCAATCGATAACTTCCCTCTTTCGTATGAATCATAATTTCAGGATTCATTGAATAAGTTCGAAAAATGTCGTTGATTGGTTGGCCAATTTTAAACGGCTGCACATTTGCACCTTGCCCGATGGCATAAACGGCAACCACTTTGTTTTGTTCAACGCCAAATTGTATATACACATTTTGACTTTGATAAATCCACCAATGATATCCGTATTGTGTTGGATCGATGCGGACCGGTTTCCCGAATTTGGAATTGACTTGTTGGGCAGATTTTCCGATAAAAATTGCCAGGCTTTCTTTTGGCAATTTATCAGCCACATGAGTTTCCTGTGAGCGATTCTGTTCGCTTTCTTTCCATTTGAGTGAGTGATCTGGTACTTGAGGCTGCAAGAATTCATCGTTCTCTTTATATTGATTTAAATAAACACCCACCACTAAAATGATGGCCAAAACCGAAAAGACTCTCAAAACTGTACGCAATCATTTTCCTCCTTCCAAACCTTAAAATAAATAATCATACGGAGGCCATCTTTTTTAACCAAGCCGTTTTCTATTGGAAATCCCACTTTCTCTGTTTGTGAGACTATGCCTTTGTAACTTTCTACAATCCCCTATCGTTGACCCGCAGCAGTCGTTTTTCAGCAGTGCATAAAACACGTTGCAAGAGAAGTTTCGCTTATTCCAAACATTTACCCAATCACTAGAATCATACATGATCATGTTGGAAAAATCTACGTCTATTGTTCCACATTCACAAGAGAGGAAATACATTTTGCGAAATATTCTATGCATTAGCAAAATAAAAAACGACGGAGTGGATTCATGGATTGGATATATTTGCAAGAAGATATATTTTCGACTATTATAAAAATAAGTTGATGGACTTTTCGCACTTTTAAGACTCAATTGGGGGGGATTTTTCATGAAATTTGAAAATGCTGGTTTGGAAAAATACAAAGCTGACTTAAATCGCTTGGACGAAATTATGGAAGAGCATCGATTGATTCGAGCAGGACAGTGGGATTATGAGCGTGTCACCTACGATCGCAAATTCGAATTGAAAGAAGGTGTATACTATCTTCGCGTCCAAGGATTTGCTGTGGAAGGCGACGTGGGAGCCCATGATGCCATCATTCAGTTAATGACGCCCATTCTTGGAAAACATTATTATCCGCATGGGATAGAATACGGTGACGACGAATATTATCCCGAATATTTAGTGAAAGAATGTGAATCCGTTCTTTCCGCCGTCAAAAAAGATATTGAAGCTTTTGCCGTATAGGAAAAGCGCAAAGCCGACTGGGGGAAGGCTTTGCGCTTTTTTGTAGACCTTAACACTTAAAAAAATGGGTCAATATCCAAAGATCGCTTTTAGCATCGATGTTGTTTCGCCGCCTTTGTAAAAAACGTAAAGCAGCAAATACACCGCAATGCCCGTAATCGCCGTAAAAAACCAGATAACGCTCGTAACAGGACCTATTTTTCGGTGTTTGTCAAATTTGCTTTTGTAGCCGAGCCAAAGAGTAACAGCTCCAAAAATACCCCCTGTTGTAGCAAGAATAATATGGAAAATTAAAAAAATCGTATAGTAAACTTTCACATTTTCAGGACCGCCAAAAGCCGTATTGCCAATAAACAAAGTTCTGCTCATGTAAATGATAAAAAAGGTCAACGCAAAAATAGCGGCAGCCGTCATCACTTTTTGATGGGTATCTCTTTTTCCTTGCCGGATTTTGATCCAACCGACGGCCATAAGAACGGCGCTAATCACAATGCAAGATGTGCTAATCGTAGGTAAAATAGGAAGCGACATTTCCTTTCTCCTCTCTTTTTAACCATTTTACTATGTACAATGAACATAATCATTCTCTTTTCTATTGATTGGACTATGACTTAACAAGGGGATGAATCCACTGATGTTTCGTTTAATCCATTATGTTTTTTAAAACAAAAGATTCTATATTCTTCCACAAGTAAGACTTCACGAAACAAAAGGACTAAATCCCCGTCTTCAGAGAATCTCCCCTTCCCCTTGAGCAAATTTCATTCCAATTTACCATTTCGATTGATGCTCACGAAGAGAAGCTTCCGTAATTTGATCGGCTTCCAGCTGTTCTTTTCGATACCAATCAAAGAAAATTCGGGCCAGCACAATGCCATAAACAATTTCTTGTATCATTTTCATTAACACTCCACCAAGCTGCTGGTCTTCGATTACCGGCATATGAGAAAACAGTTCAGGACCAGAAAGTTCCAAACCATTTAAAGTATTGGTCGGAACACACAATTGCATCGATTGAAGCCACGAAGACGGATCGCTGTACGTGTTATATAATGGATGGCCGGAAAAAATAATCAGCCCGCAGGCAGGGGTTAAAAGCGCCGCATCAGCGAACAAATACGCGACCTTGCGTAATCCGCTCAAATTCGAATTTCCAGGCAAATGATTCATCAGAGGCCACCACATAAAAAGAGCAAATACAAATAAGGCAACTGTATAAAGCCCATGCAGCGTCTCGCTCATGTTCATCTTATCAAGAATGTCTGGAATATGGTAGAAGGAAAAAAGCCCGTTAAACGCAATTGCTGCAATTAATGGTTTTGTCATTAATGAAAAAATCGGCCTTATGACGGGCAATTCAATGATATACTCCCAAAGCCATGCTGGTATTCCTTTTATGAGGATAGGAGGCAGAACTAGGCAAAGAATGGCCATTTGAACCATGTGATAAGAAAACATAATATGGCTCATTAAATCAATCGGAGAGCCTTTTATACAGTACAGAAGCACCATTGCGCTGATAAAATACAATAATTCTTTTTTTGCCAAAGGCTTGCTGTTTGGGAAATATTCTCTCCACTTGATCGTCAGCAACAGATAAAACGCTGTTATCAAAAGTATGGCCATCATAAAATACGGGCTCCACAACGCTTGAAACCCAAATATAGAAATTGACATCGCTTTATCCCCTCATTCCTCCTAGATACTATTATACTTTTTTCGCTAAACAGGAACAATGTTACCATTGACAAGTTTATGACTTTTCACTGCTGTTGTGATATGGGCTTTACAATTTGATCGAACGAGTCGAAAAGCCAACCGTTTTGGCTGGCTTTTCGTTTCTCCACTCTAACCGTCGATTTGCCTATCAAAAGATAAGTGAGAAAGTGGCCCAATCTATTCATCCGGCCATCAGTAAGAAGAAACATTGCTTATCCTTTCTACATTTTAAATCCAAACGATAGTGGCAAATGTCAATACCGTAAGAAATGCGACAAATACTGCGGACCAGAAAAATAGAGAAGGAGCTTCATGACCTTTATGACTCATGTGCATAAAATAATATATTTGAAACAACACTTGAATGCAGGCCAGCAGCAAGACAAACGGCATCACAAACCATTTCGAAAAACCCGCTCCTACGGCCACAAACGCTATCAGTGTTAAAAAGATCATCAGCGTGAAGGACACAATCTGCATTCTCATTTCTTCCGCATTTCTTCTTCTTCGTAACTTATAGTCGACTCTTGGGTTTCCTTGATTTACAGGCTGATCCGCCATCATTTAGCCCACCTTTCCCATCAAATATACGACAGTAAAGATAAAAACCCACACGACGTCAATAAAATGCCAATACAAGCTGGCCACATAAAATTTGGGTGCATTGTAAAGATTTAAGCCGCGTTTCGCATTGCGAAGCATTAATGTCAAAATCCATAACAATCCAAAGGTAACATGGGCCCCATGAAATCCGGTCAAAGTATAAAAAGCAGAACCGAATGCGCTGCTAGTAAAAGTATGATGAAATTCATGAACATAATGGTTAAATTCATAAATTTCCGCCGCTAAGAAGCCCATTCCAAGAAGCACAGTAATAAATAGCCAAGCCTGCATGCGCTTAAAATTGTAATTTCTCATATGATAAATGGCATAGACACTAGTAAGGGAACTCGTTAAAAGCAGCATCGTCATCGCAAATACAAGCGGCAGTTCAAATAAATCTTTAGCATGGGCTTGAGTGGGACTTGCAACTTTATCTTTTAAAGCAATATATGTTGCGAAAAGGGAGGCAAACATAACGGTCTCGCCTCCAAGAAACAACCAAAATCCAAGAAATTTATTTTTCCCTTCAATGGTCGCTTTTTCAGGCAATTCAGGCCATGTTTGCGGCGTAAACTTTTGTTCTGCTTCCATTATGCCTTAACCCCCTTTTCGGAATCTTCTAACAATTCTTCTTTGTGAATATGGTAGCCATGGTCGTCCTTCACGGAACGGATGAACATAGAACCAAATGTGATGCCCAAGCCAATCACCAACACAGGAATCCCCAACGGCGAGTCCGTATGATACATCACGCCAAAAGAAGCGACAAATAAACCAAATGCCATAATGAACGGAAGTATGGATGAATTCGGCATATGAATATCCCCTATCGGTTCAGCGGGTGTTAGTTCGTTGCCGCCTTCCATTTTTTCCAGCCAATAAGCATCTAATCCACGAATAAGTGGTGTTTGTTTAAAATTATAGTATGGCGCCGGTGAAGAAACGGCCCATTCGATTGTCCGTCCATCTCCCCAAGGATCATTGCCAACTCTCTCCCCTTTGACAGTGGTAACGATGATGTTGAACAGTAAGATGAGAACAGCAAGCCCCATCAAACCAGCTCCAATGGAGCTAACCAAGTTTGAAACATCAAAGCCTTGGTTGGGCAAATATGTCCATACCCGTCGAGGCATCCCCATTAAACCTAGGAAATGCTGAATAAAGAAAGTAAGATGAAAACCGATAAAAAAGAGAACAAATGTCATTTTCCCAAGTGTTTCATGTAGCATTTTGCCAAACATTTTTGGCCAGTAAAAGTGAACAGCGGCCAACAATGCTAATACAACGCCACCAACAATGACATAATGGAAATGAGCGACAATAAAATAGGAATCGTGATATTGATAATCAGCCGGTGCAGCCGCCTGCATAACACCTGTAACCCCGCCAATGACAAAGGAAGGAATAAATGCAATCGCATACAGCATAGGAGTTGAAAAACGGATATTTCCTCCCCACATCGTCAAAAGCCAATTAAATATTTTAATTCCAGTCGGAACAGCTATCGCCATGGTGGCAACCGCAAAAATCGCATTCGCTATCGGTCCTAGCCCAACCGTAAACATATGGTGAGCCCATACCATGAACCCTAAGAAACCAATTAAAACAACTGCAAAAACCATTGATGAATATCCAAAAAGCCGTTTCCTCGAAAAAGTAGCAAATATTTCCGAAAAAATCCCAAACGATGGCAATATTAAAATGTATACTTCAGGATGTCCGAAAATCCAAAAAAGATGCTCCCAAATAATCGTATTTCCACCGCCTGCAACATCAAAGAAATTAGATCCAAACAAGCGGTCAAACATCAATAAAAAGATTCCTACAGTTAAAGGCGGAAAAGCAAATAATATAAGAGCGGAGGCAACAAATGTAGTCCATGTAAACAGCGGCATTCTCATGTAGGTCATTCCAGGTGCCCGCATATTGATGATTGTAGCAAGAAAGTTAATACCAGAAATCAATGTACCAAATCCTGATACTTGAATACCAAGGAGATAAAAATCAATGCCATGGCCTTTTGAAGCAAGTGAAAGAGAAGCATAAGAAGTCCAACCAGCATCAGGCGCTCCTCCTAAAAACCAAGATAGGTTTAAAAAAAGACCTCCAAAAAAGAACAGCCAAAATCCCAATGCATTGAGAAACGGGAAAGCCACGTCACGAGCTCCAATTTGAAGCGGAACCACTGCGTTCATAAAAGCAAACAACAGCGGCATGGCGGCCAAGAAAATCATTGTTGTGCCGTGCATTGTAAATATTTCATTGTACGTACCGGCACTGACGAAATCATTATTTGGCACAGCAAGTTGGATTCTGATGAGAAGGGCTTCTACACCGCCTATCAGAAAGAATAATCCGCCGGCAATCAAGTATAGAATGGCAATCTTCTTATGATCCACTGTCCTTAAATAATCCCAAAGAGTTGCACCGAAACCTTTTTTCTTGGCAGCGATTGTACTCAACGATTAACCCTCCTTTTTTAATCACCCATTTAATCTTGCACTTTAAGCGTCATCAAATATGTCGCCAGCTTGTCAATTTGATCTTCTGTTAATTGGCCGTAGGCCCCTGTCATTTTGTTTCCAGGTTTGTATTTTTCAGGATCACGTATCCAATTTTTTAACTCTTCTTTGTTATGATCGAGAACACCGGCAATTCGAGAACGCTCTCCAAAATTAGCGAGATTGGGAGCAGTACGGGCTTGTTCGGGCCGGTTGTCCTGTGGCGTGACCGCATGACAGCTGAGGCATTTTTGTTTAAAAATCGCTTGACCTTGTGCAGCAACTGGATCAGAAGGGGTTGTCACTTTAGCTGCCTTCATATCTTTGACCCATTGATTAAATTCATCCTTAGAAATCGCTTTCACTTTAAAATCCATTAAAGAATGGGAAGGTCCGCAAAGTTCAGCACACTTGCCGTAAAAGAGGTTACCTGCTTCTTTTGCTTTTTTACCATCAAACTCCAACCAGAACGTATTGACATTTTCGACATTCGCATCCATTTTTCCACCAGCTGCCGGCACCCAAAATGAATGCTTTACATCGCTGGCCTTAACATGGAAATACACTTTCTCATCAGTAGGAACAACTAAGTCTTGGCTTGTAATAATTTTTTGATTGGGGTACTCAAATTCCCACCAATATAGATTGGCTCTTACATTGACGACCACCGCTTTTGGGTTCCCATCCCCGTCCTTCTCTTTCAATCCTTTATTGTCAGCCAACTTAAAAGTAGCAGAGACCGTCGGCACGGCAAGAATCAAAAGAAGGATGATCGGAATGACCGTCCAAAGCAGTTCAAGTTTGTGGTTTCCCTCTACCTGCTTTGGAATTTTGTCTTCATCCCCTTTTTTGCGTCGAAAGCGCAGAATGACCACCACATAGACCACTACAACAACTAAAATAACCAATACCATAATGGCTGTGCTCAAAATCATCAAATCGAATTGTGTTTGAGCAACTTCCCCAGCCGGATCCAGAGCTGATAGAAACGGCTCCCCACAGCCGGAAAGTATCAGCCCTAAAACAGCTAAAACAGCAAACAGACGCCATTTTTTTAGCCTAGCTTTCATAGCCTCATCATACCCCTTTTTCGTTAGATTCTAGTCAAGTTGACTAGTCCTCTATTTGGATTTCTTCGTGAAAAGAAAGAACTCCCAACCCCTTAGTTCGTCTTACACGACCGTCACTATCACCATCGTAACAAATAAAATCGTTAAGTAGTTCAAGGAATAGATGAACATGATACGTGCCCATTTCAAACTATCTTTCATTTTATATCCATAAATTCCTAAAATTAACCATCCTACGTTTAATATAGTGGCAAAAACAACAAAAAAATGTCCTAATTCTGTCATAAAGAATGGCAAAGGCAACAAGGCTGCAACCCATAAAACAATATGACGTTTCGTTATGTCAAATCCCTTTACAACGGGAAGCATCGGTATACCGGCAGCACGATATTCTTCGCAGCGTTTCATAGCCAAAGCATAAAAATGAGGGGGTTGCCAAATGAACATAATGACAAACAACATAAAGGCAATCAAATTTATATGGGGATCAACAGCGGTCCACCCAATTAGCGGCGGGATCGCTCCTGAAATGCTACCGATAACCGTATTGCTGACAAACCGTCTTTTCGTCCAGAGTGTGTATAATACTACGTAACTAAATACACCAATGAGTCCCAACACTCCTGCAGCAAAAGTTGTCTTAAAAAGGCTAATTTCTCCCAAAATGATAAAAGCAAAACTCATGGCCAAAACTTTTCCGCTGCTGATTTTTCCTGTGACGGTTGGCCGTGACTTCGTTCTTTCCATCAGCGGATCGATATCGCGATCAATATAATTGTTCATGCTTGCCGCCCCAGCAATGATCAGAGAGGATCCTAAAATCGTAAAAAAGACGGTATCGAGCTGCGTCAAAAAATGGATGTTATTGAAATAGAATGCTAGCCACATTCCAGTAAACGTTGTAATTAAATTAGAATTCACAATACCAACTTTGATCAACGCCAAGAAATTCTTCAAGGCACTTGTCTCAGGAGCAGATTTTTCTGTAGTGGTGATGGCTCGTGTATTTGACACTATATTTTCCTCCTTGTCAAAGAACAAAAAGTTCTTATTTTTTAATATAAATGATAATTGCTGTGATTTCTAGCCATTCTTCTTAAATTTTGGAAATTAACTTTCAAAACAGGACCATTTGATTATGACTCCCAACTTAATAAATGATAAAAAGCATAAAAAGCCTTCAATATAATATTAAAACATAACGGTTGATCTTTTGTGAACATATTATGAACTAAATGTGGATAATTTGTTACTACTATGTCTAAAACATTTTCATCTTTCAAAATTTATAAGAAAATGGTATTGATCACAACGATAGATAATAAAGTTCGGGAGATGGTGAGATTCAAACAATGATAATCGAAAAACCAATTGATCCATTATAATGCGCAGATTTTCATATGATTTCTGGTCAAAAAAGTTTGATAGCTTCCTTAACGATTGTTTTTTCTTTCATTGTTCTGTATGATCGTTACAGTGATAAACATCAAAACAACATTTTAATACTGATTTAAGAAGGTGAATAACATTGCATCGAGGATTAAAATGGTTGGCTGTTCTTTCTTCGCTCGGTATGCTTTTCGTGTTAATAGGAGGAGCGCTGGTAACCAAAACAAATTCCGGTATGGGATGCGGCCGTTCATGGCCACTGTGTAAGGGCCAAGTGATACCCGATCACATTACGGTTGCCACAGTGATAGAATTGGCTCATAGATTTGTAACTGGTGGAGTCGGAATCTTTGTAGTAGCTTTATCGATTTGGTCTTGGATCGCCATTGGCCATATACGAGAAACCAAATTTTTAGCCATACTGTCCGTTGTGTTTTTAGTGCTGCAGGCATTAATTGGTGCCGCCGCCGTCGTTTGGGGACAATCTTCTTTCGTTTTGGCACTCCATTTTGGTATTTCATTAATCTCTTTTGCAGCCATATTTTTGCTGACATTATTGATATTTGAAGTAGATAAAAAGTTTGATGCTGCTACGTTATCAATCAGCAAAAAAATGAAGTGGAATATTATCGGAGTGACCATATACAGCTACATCGTTGTGTACACAGGAGCTCTTGTCCGGCACGCAAAAGCCAGTCTCATTTGCAAAGATTGGCCTTTATGCGTGAATTCACAACCTGCGCTTCCTGCTAATATGTATGAATGGATTCAAATGGGGCATCGTCTCGCAGCAGCGATCCTCTTTGTGTGGATTGCTTACATTACGTATATAGCAGTAAAACGTTATAAGAATCAGCGGGTGATTTATTGGGGTTCGATCATTGCGTTAAGTTTGATGATCTTGCAAGTGCTTACTGGCGCTTTAAGTATTTATACCCGTTTAAATCTTTATATTGCGCTCTTGCATGCCTTATTTATTTCTTGTTTATTTGCTCTTTTATGTTACTTGGTATTGTTAGTATTAAGAAGCAATGTGAAACAATCAGGTATATTACCGTCAAAAGAAAAAATGTCCACTACTCGTCCAACAACTATTTCATAATGAAACGACATAAAATAGGCGGCAAACCAAACCATTTCGTTTGCCGCCTTTCTTTATGAAGCGTTTTCGCCTTCAAAGCAACAGGAAAAAGACATGTCCATTTTCATTGAGATTTAAAATGCTTCCGATGTTGTTCATTTGTTATTTTTGCAGTTCAATCAGCAAATCACCAGTGGATATGGCATCGCCGCTTTTTACATAAATATCTTTCACAATGCCTGAAAAAGGAGCTTGAATAGTCGTTTCCATTTTCATCGCTTCTGTGATCATTAAATGATCGCCTTTTTTGACTTTTTCTCCTTTCGATACAATGACCTTCATCACCGTACCAGGCATCGTTGCAGCGATATGGTTTTTATTTTTCAAGTCAGCTTTTACTCTAGCAGCGATCGTTGATTTAATACTTTCATCTTTAATGACCACTTCACGGGGCTGCCCGTTCAATTCAAAAAAGACAATTCTTGTACCGTCCGCTTGGGCTTGTCCGATGGAGACTAGCTTTACAATTAGCGTTTTTCCTCTTTCAATTTCTACTTCAATTTCTTCACCTAATCTCATACCGTAAAGGAAAGTCGGTGTATCGAGAACAGATAGGTCGCCATATTTTTCTACAGCTTGAATATAGTCCAAAAATACTTTAGGATACAGCGCATAGGCAATCACTTCATGGCTGGTTACTTGGCGTCCAAGTTCATGGAATAGTTCATCCCTTAAAGCTTTGAAATCGACGCTCTCGAGCAATTCACCAGGTCTGACGGTAATGGGTTCTTTCTCTTTTAGGATCACTTTCTGCAGTTTTTCAGGAAATCCTCCATATGGCTGTCCAAGATATCCTTGGAAAAATTCGACTACAGAATCAGGGAAATCAATCGTTTCCCCTTTTTCCAATACATCTTCTTCCGAAAGATCATTTTGTACCATAAATAAAGCCATATCTCCTACGACTTTCGATGAAGGAGTCACTTTCACTATATCGCCAAACATCATATTGACGCGATGGTACATTTCTTTCACTTCATCCCATCGATCTCCAAGACCTACGGCTTTTGCTTGTTGTTGAAGGTTGCTGTATTGTCCGCCAGGCATTTCGTGTTGATAAACTTCTGTATGCGGGGCCACCATGCCGCTTTCGAAATCTTTGTAATATTTGCGTACGTCTTCCCAATATCGGGAAAGTTGTTCAAGCCCTTCCACATCCAAAACGGGTTCTCTTTCTGTCCCTTTCAACGCATAGTATAATGTGTTTGCGCTCGGCTGTGATGTCAAACCAGCCATGGAACTGAGCGCCACATCCACAATGTCCACACCTGCTTCTGCTGCCTTGGCGTACATATAAATGCCGTTTCCGCTCGTATCATGAGTATGCAAATGAACGGGAATGTCCACCGTTGCCTTCAATTCAGAGATTAATCTGTAAGCCGATTGCGGTTTCAATAAGCCGGCCATATCTTTAATGCCAAGAATATGGGCGCCTTGATTTTCAAGCTCTTTAGCAAGATGTTTGTAATATTGAATATCATACTTTGTTCTAGTCGGATCATCAATATCACCTGTATAGCATATGGCTGCTTCCGCAATTTTCCCAGATTGTCGAACCGCATCAATGGCCACTTCCATCCCTTTTACCCAGTTGAGGCTATCAAAAATTCGGAAAACATCAATTCCTGCATCAGCAGATTTTGCTACAAATTCGCGGATGACATTATCGGGATAATTTTTATAACCTACTGCATTCGATGCTCGTAACAGCATTTGAAATAAAATATTGGGAATTTCTTTTCGTAATTGCAGCAGTCGATCCCACGGATCTTCCTTCAAAAAGCGATAGGCGACATCAAAGGTAGCTCCTCCCCACATTTCCAATGAAAACAAATTAGGAAGTAGATGTGCGGTTGGTTCAGCAATACGAACGAGGTCATTCGTTCTTACCCGAGTCGCCAAAAGCGATTGATGGGCATCACGGAAAGTGGTATCCGTCAACAGCAAATTCTTTTGATTTTTCACCCATTTCACAAGTCCGTCTGGACCTTCCTTGTCAAGAATTTGTTTTGTACCAGGCTGTATTTCTTCGTAATGCTTAATTTTTGGTATCCGCGGTTTATCAAAAACCGGTTTTTTCTTTTTTTCAATACCCGGAAATCCATTTACTGTGATCGTTCCAATGTAGTTTAACATTTTGGTGCCGCGGTCTTTTCTTTTAGGAAAGATAAATAATTCAGGAGTTGTATCGATAAAAGACGTGTCATAATTTCCTGACAAAAACTTTTCATGTTTCATCACATTTTCTAAAAATGGAATATTTGTTTTGATTCCGCGAATTCTGAATTCTTGAAGGTTTCGAACCATTTTTGCGGCCGCTTGCTCAAATGTTAGCGCCCAAGTAGACACTTTCACTAACAGCGAATCGTAATAAGGTGTAATGACGGCTCCTTGAAATCCGTTTCCTGCATCTAAACGTACTCCAAAACCTCCGCCAGAACGATATACCATGATTTTTCCTGTATCAGGCATGAAATTGTTCGTTGGGTCTTCTGTTGTCACACGAGACTGAATGGCACATCCATTGACATGGATGTTTTCTTGTTTTGGAACTCCTATTTTTTCACTATGTAACGAGTACCCCTCAGCAATCATAATTTGGGTCTGGACGATATCGATACCAGTGATCAGTTCTGTGATGGTATGTTCAACTTGAATCCGCGGGTTCACTTCAATAAAGTAAAAATTTTCGCCCGAAACTAAAAATTCAACCGTACCTGCGTTTTCGTATTGGACGTTTTCCATTAACTGAACAGCCGCTTCACAGATTTTTTTGCGAAGTTCATTTGATAAAGAAACGCAAGGAGCTACTTCGACTACTTTCTGATGTCGGCGCTGTACGGAACAATCGCGTTCATATAGATGAACAATATTCCCTTCTTTATCTCCAAGGATTTGCACTTCGATATGTTTCGGATTTTGGACAAACTTTTCTACATATACTTCGCTGCTGCCAAATGCGGCTTTTGCTTCCGAGGCAGCTCGTTCATAAGCATCTTTCACTTCTTCGCTACTATTGACAATTCGCATACCTCGTCCGCCGCCGCCTAATGCA
>JADBKC010000062.1 GCA_014896555.1 Caryophanales bacterium
CGTGAGCTGGGTTCAGAACGTCGTGAGACAGTTCGGTCCCTATCCGTCGCGGGCGCAGGAAATTTGAGAGGAGCTGTCCTTAGTACGAGAGGACCGGGATGGACGCACCGCTGGTGTACCAGTTGTCTCGCCAGAGGCATCGCTGGGTAGCTATGTGCGGAAGGGATAAGTGCTGAAAGCATCTAAGCATGAAGCCCCCCTCAAGATGAGATTTCCCATTTCTTCGGAAAGTAAGATCCCTGAAAGATGATCAGGTAGATAGGTCCGAGGTGGAAGCGTGGCGACACGTGGAGCTGACGGATACTAATCGATCGAGGACTTAACCAAATATAAGCGAAATCGGGGAAGCTGCTTCTTCTATCTAGTTTTGAAGGAACAATCGTTCCAAATAACTTCATACGGTCTGGCGGCGATGGCGAAGAGGTCACACCCGTTCCCATCCCGAACACGGAAGTTAAGCTCTTCAGCGCCGATGGTAGTAAGGGGTTTCCCCTTGCGAGAGCAGGACGCTGCCAGGCAAAAGAGAAGGACTTGTTGAACATTGATGTTTAACAAGTCCTTTTTTGTGAAAGAAGCGATATACCGTTTTGGCTTGTTTAGATGCCGTTTTACAGGAGGGCTTATGAGACTTCTTCTCTAAATGGAGAAAATGGACTTCATTTATTTGAACTTTACATCGACTGTTCCGTTTTTCTAATCAGGCATCGTTTTCCTATTTTTCTTTTCTTGATATACAGACGGGCTTTTACGTTATCAAGAGATCTATTTGGTGCTGTTTGGCAATTTCCCATATATCTTTTACGCAATTTTGAAGAGAAATGGCTGCCCAGAATAATGTACTCGACATACATTTGTACAACACTCTTTTATTCGATTGCTTATCATGTTGCTATTACACAGCATAGCCGAATTTCAAGACAAAATCGAGAAAAGATAGGGAAAAATAGTAAGACCTGGATTTATCTATCCAAAAAAGTTCATTAGAAGACAAACCTATTTTCCAATCGCAATGGATGTAGGTAGTGAGCAATAAAAATAGGCACCTTGTGAGAAGATACCGACAGAAATTGGGTAATAAAGGGATAGTCTTCATTTGGGTTTGTTTTGATTAGTTCAAGCCACCATTCTGTTTCATATCTTGCAATCATACTAAGATTGTACAACAAGGCATAGTGAACCATTAATTCTGGAAGAAAAGAGTTTCTTTTTTCTATCGGGCAGGCAAGTGTTTGATTTTCAAAATGGTATCGCAGCGGCGGATACTCTAATTTGTTTCCGTGGAAGGTAAGTTGAAAATAATGGTCGTCATGTTGTTCGATGATCATTTCCTCCCCAATTTTACTGCTAAAAAAATCGATGAATCGCGTTTCTGTCATATGAAAACCATTTAATATTCTTTTTGACAATAAAAAGGATTGATGGTGTGTCTTTTCTAGAAGGACAAAACTGTTTTTTCCAAAAAGGAATCTAAACGCATTCGATAGTTCCGGTACTTCAAGCAATAGATGTTTCATAATAAGCTTTTCCCCTTCTAGTTGTTTCACGTGAAACAATTTATTGGAAAAATGCATAAATAGACCGTTTCTTTGAATTTTCACTTCATCATCAAGAAATTGATAACTTTGTTTTTTTCTTTTTCTGGTAGAAAGTCCGTGTGCAAGAACAGATGTATTTTCCGGATAATAGGGGTCTACTGTTAATAAGCAAGCTTTGATGAGTTGAATGGTGCCGTAAAAAAGCAAAATGGGCTGCAAAGAAATAGGCGATTGTCGTACTTGTTGAAAATATGAAATCCCGTGTTCGATAAAGTGCATAAATCGGGTACAATTATGAAAACTGAGGGAAGTTGCTTGTTCCAAATTTAGGGATTTATAGCATTGGCGTAGATATTTTTGAGAGGTGGAAGCGGATTGAAAATAATTTAAAATTTGGAAAGATTCAAAGTGGTTGTTTATCATTGTAAACTGCCTCCCAAAATATTTGAAAAATCAAACTTATTATGGATATCTTGACAGTATTTTATCCAATTGATAACCTACTAATAATATTTTGGACTAGGAGGGCGAGAAAAAATGTGGGAAACTAAATTTTTAAAAGAAGGACTAACTTTTGATGATGTTCTGTTGATGCCTGCGAAGTCGGATGTATTACCAAGAGATGTGGACTTGAGTGTTTCTTTGACAGAAACATTAAAGTTAAATATTCCTATTATCAGTGCGGGAATGGATACGGTAACGGAAGCAGAAATGGCTATTGCAATGGCTCGTCAAGGCGGATTGGGTATTATTCATAAAAATATGAGCATTGAGCAGCAGGCGGAGCAAGTTGATAAAGTGAAACGGTCAGAGAGCGGTGTCATTACAGATCCATTTTTTTTAACGCCTGAACATCAAGTGTACGATGCTGAACATTTGATGGGTAAGTATCGAATTTCTGGGGTCCCCATTGTAAACAATGAACAAGAACAAAAATTAGTCGGCATTATTACGAACCGGGATTTGCGGTTTGTACAGGATTATTCCATCAAGATTTCTGAAGTGATGACAAAAGAAAATTTAGTAACGGCTCCGGTTGGCACGACATTGGAAGAAGCAGAAAAAATTCTTCAGAAATACAAAATTGAAAAACTACCATTGATTGATGAGAACGGTGTATTAAAAGGATTAATTACGATTAAAGATATTGAAAAAGTGATTGAGTTTCCGAACTCTGCGAAAGATCAAAGAGGGCGGCTTTTAGCGGGTGCTGCCGTAGGTGTAACGAAAGACACGATGAAACGTGTGGAGATGTTGGTAAAGGCGAATGTCGATGTCATTGTCATTGATACCGCCCACGGTCATTCGCAAGGAGTTATTAATACGGTGAAAGAAATCCGGACCGCTTATCCAACACTCAATATTATTGCCGGCAATGTGGCCACAGCTGAAGCAACAAGAGATTTGATTGAAGCAGGGGCAGACATTGTGAAAGTCGGGATTGGACCTGGATCGATTTGTACGACGCGGGTTGTGGCAGGAGTCGGCGTACCGCAAATAACGGCGATATATGATTGTGCAACGGTAGCAAGAAAATATGGAAAAGCGATTATTGCTGACGGTGGAATCAAATATTCCGGCGATATTGTAAAGGCGTTGGCTGCCGGTGGACATGCTGTTATGCTTGGAAGCTTACTAGCAGGAACTTCTGAAAGCCCTGGAGAAACGGAAATCTATCAAGGACGCCGTTTTAAAGTATATCGTGGAATGGGTTCGATCGGTGCGATGGAAAGTGGTTCAAAAGACCGTTATTTCCAAGAAGATGCCAAAAAATTAGTTCCGGAAGGGATTGAAGGTCGTGTTCCTTATAAAGGTCCGCTAGCTGACACGATCTATCAGCTGGTCGGCGGAATCCGTTCTGGTATGGGATACTGCGGCACCAAAAATTTAGAAGAATTGAGAGAAAATGCTCAATTTATTCGGATGACAGGAGCCGGATTAAGAGAAAGCCATCCGCATGATGTCCAAATTACGAAAGAAGCGCCAAATTACTCAATTTCCTAATGGATGAAATCGGTTTTCAAGGTTAAAATGACAATTTTAGCGGCGGTAGGGAATAGCCCTGCTGCCGCTTAATTTTATCTAGGCTGAGCTGCAACGAAAAGGCAGCCTTTAGTAGCCTATATTTTAATGAATTCAAATTTAACAGTTATAAGTTTTGATCGACATGAATTATACACTAAAAGCGTTAAATCCAATCTCTCATAAAATAAGTTGTTTCGTCCTTGCTGTGAATTGAAAAGAACCAGGTAACATATTTTTTGAACAAGCTTATAAGAATGATACGAAAAAGAGAAACAAAGGATATGGTCATGTCTATAGCCCCATTGTAATCGTTTTAAAACAAAAAGTAGTCCGTTCCTCGTCTACTTTTTGTCTTGAGAGTATGATAAAATAACGAAAGTGTACATAAAAAGATGGAGGGCTATTGAGTGAGAAAAAAGAAGGTTTATAAAAGTATCGCCTGTTTATTAAGCTTGCTGCTATTAACCGCTTTGCTTCAATCTCCCATTCAAGCTCAAGCGAAAGAAACGCCAAATATTAACGCTGATGCTGCGATTTTAATAGATGGAGATAGCGGGAAAATTTTATATGCAAAAAATGCTGATAAAATGCTTGGAATTGCTAGTATGACCAAAATGATGACGGAATACTTGCTTTTGGAAGCGATTAAAGAGAAAAAAGTAAGCTGGGACACGGAGTATCGTGTAAGTGATCATGTTTATAAAATTTCCCAGGAAAAAAATTTTTCAAATGTTCCGCTGCGATTAGGGGAAAAGTATAAAATACGAGAATTATATGAAGCCGTGGCGATTTATTCCGCCAATGCCGCTTCGATAGCCATTGCTGAAACCCTCGCAGGCTCTGAGGAAAACTTCGTGAAATTAATGAACCAAAAAGCGAAAGAGCTTGGATTACATTGCGAATTTGTGAACGCAACTGGTTTGAGCAACAAAGATTTAAAAGGAATGTATCCGAAAAATTCAGGTCCGAATGATGAAAATTTGATGACTGCTAGATCTACGGCAAAATTAGCCTATCGACTTATAAAAGATTATCCGGAAGTGTTAAAGACAACCAGCATCCCTAAAAAGAAATTTCGCCCTGGAACAGCCGATGAAATCAATATGGAAAATTGGAACTGGATGTTGCCGGGATTAGTGTTTGCATATAAAGGAATGGATGGTTTAAAAACAGGGACAACCGATTTTGCTGGATATTGTTTTGCGGGTACAGCCAAGCGGGGAAATGTACGGCTTATTTCTGTCGTTATGAATGCAAAGGATCCAAGCGGAAAAGGTTCCTACAATGCCCGATTTACCGAAACGAAAAAACTGCTGGATTATGGGTTTAACGAGTTTTCACGGCAAAAAATTTATCCGGCTAAATTAGAATTAAAAGGATATGAAACGATAAAAGTTGAAAAAGGAAAAGACAAAGAAGTGACTATATATACAAAAGAGCCTTTTTATGACCTCGTAAAAAAAGGTGAACCTAAAAAATATACCGCTTCTTTCACGCCGGATACGTCGAAGATTGATAAAAACGGCGCTTTGAAAGCACCTGTTCAAAAAGGTGAAACAGTCGGCTATTTAACCTTCCATTCTGAAGGCTCCAATCAGTTGGGGTACTTGTCAAAAGAGGAAGAAAAAAATGCTCGTATTCCGGTTGTAACGGCAAAAGCAGTTGACAAAGCGAACTGGTTTATCCTTTCGCTACGAAGTATAGGAGATTTTTTCGATGGTATGTTTTCCATAGTTAAAAGCTGGTTTTCCTAGTTTTTATACCTCCTTGTATTGACAGGAGGTTTTTTTTGTTGTTTATTTAAATTCAAGGGAATCATATGATCGTCCAATCATATCGGAAAACCCGGATATTTCTAAATTTTTAACAAAATATAATATAGACAATCTTGTCAGAAGGGGGAATTAATAAGTGAGTACAGGTACAGATCGGGTTAAAAGAGGGATGGCCGAAATGCAAAAAGGCGGAGTCATTATGGACGTTGTCAACGCTGAACAGGCCAAAATTGCTGAAGCAGCAGGAGCAGTGGCTGTTATGGCATTGGAAAGAGTCCCTGCTGACATTCGAGCAGCCGGCGGCGTAGCAAGAATGGCAGATCCGCGTGTGGTGGAAGAAGTCATGAATGCCGTTAGCATTCCTGTAATGGCGAAAGCGAGAATTGGTCATATTGTGGAAGCACGTGTTCTAGAAGCGATGGGTGTCGACTATATCGATGAAAGTGAAGTATTGACACCAGCGGATGATCAATTTCATATTAATAAAAAAGAATTCACAGTTCCTTTTGTATGCGGATGCCGTGATCTTGGAGAAGCTGCCCGCCGTATTGGCGAAGGTGCTTCTATGTTGAGAACTAAAGGAGAGCCTGGAACTGGAAATATTGTGGAAGCTGTTCGCCATATGCGAAAAGTGAAGGCTCAAGTTCGGAAAGTCGTTCATATGAGCGAAGATGAATTAATGACGGAAGCAAAAAATTTGGGAGCACCTTATGAAGTGCTGCTTCAAATTAAAAAAGAAGGACGTCTCCCAGTTGTCAATTTTGCGGCTGGCGGGGTTGCTACACCTGCTGACGCGGCGCTTATGATGGAATTAGGAGCGGACGGAGTATTTGTTGGTTCAGGCATCTTTAAATCCGAAAACCCAGAAAAATACGCAAAAGCGATTGTAGAAGCAACAACCCACTATCAAGATTACGAATTAATTGCAGAATTATCGAAGAATTTAGGAATTCCGATGAAAGGAATGGAAATCTCCACGCTTTCTCCGGAAAACCGGATGCAAGAGCGCGGTTGGTAAGGGGTTAAACAACATGAAAATTGGAGTACTAGGACTTCAAGGTGCTGTTCGTGAACATATTCGATCTGTAGAAGCATGCGGCGAAGAAGCGTTTGAAATTAAAAAAGTCGATCAATTGAAAGATGTGGACGGGCTGATTCTTCCTGGGGGAGAAAGTACTACAATGAGACGGCTGATCGACCGCTATGGATTTTTAGAACCTATTAAAGAATTGGCCAATAGCGGAAAACCAATTTTTGGAACATGTGCCGGCCTTATTTTACTGGCGAAAGAAATTGTCGGTTATCAACACCCGCACTTAGGCCTCATGGATGTGACGGTGGAACGAAACTCGTTTGGAAGACAGCGGGAAAGCTTCGAAGCTGAGCTCGATGTTAAAGGCGTTGGCGAGTCTTTCCCAGCAGTATTTATTCGTGCTCCGCATATTGTAAAAGTCGGTCCAAATGTGGAAGTGCTCGCAAAACATGAAGATCGGATTGTAGCGGCACGGGAAGGCAATCTATTAGGATGTTCTTTCCATCCAGAATTAACAGATGATTATCGGCTTACTAACTATTTTTTGACCATGGTAAGAGAAGCAAAAAAATCTCGTGTATAAACTGCTTGCGAGACGCCGTAAACTATAGTAAATTGGTGTTGAACATTATATGAGAAGAAAGCAATGACAGGAAATAGTAGCAGGACATCCCTGGTATAGAGAGTCGATGGCTGGTGGAAATCGATCCGGGAAGCTTGCGAATCCATCCTGGAGTGGAATGCTGAAAAAATGAGTAGGCATTTCCGGTTCTCGCCGTTATCTAGATGAAGCGGAAAGATGTGCATCTTTCAATTAGGGTGGCAACGCGGGTAACTCTCGTCCCTTATAACAGGGATGAGAGTTTTTTTTGTGGATTCAAAGAAACCGGTTGATCCTAGAAGCATCAACGTCTAGTTGATTGTTCGAATTCATGGATATAAAAACGTTGGAAAGGAAGTGGCGATAATGTTAGACATCAAGTATTTGCGCAATCATTTTGAAGAAGTGAAAAAACGTCTGCAGCACCGTGGAGAAGATTTATCTGATTTTGAAAAGTTTGAAACGATCGATCAAAAGCGGAGAGAGCTTCTTACGAAAAGCGAACAATTAAAAAGCAAAAGAAATAATGTGTCCCAGCAAATTGCCCAAATGAAGCGGGAAAAACAAAATGCTGACCATTTGATTCAAGAGATGCGGGAAGTCGGGGACGAAATTAAAGAGTTGGACCATCAATTAAAAACGGTCGAAGAAGAGCTTCAGCAGCTATTATTATCCATTCCAAATATTCCACATGAAAGCGTACCGGTTGGCGATTCTGAGGATGACAACGTGGAAATCCGCAGATGGGGTGAAATCAAAACATTTGATTTTGAACCGAAACCGCATTGGGATCTTGCTGATCAATTAGGCATTTTGGATTTTGAACGAGCGGCTAAAGTCACGGGAAGCCGGTTTGTGTTTTATAGAGGATTAGGTGCCAGACTCGAACGGGCGTTAATCAGTTTTATGCTCGATCTTCATGTAGAAGAGCACGGATACGAAGAGATTCTCCCTCCTTATATGGTAAATCGGGCCAGTATGACAGGTACTGGACAATTGCCGAAATTTGAAGAAGATGCCTTTTTAATTGAAAAAGAGGATTATTTCCTCATTCCTACAGCTGAAGTGCCTGTCACCAATTACTTCCGGGATGAAATTTTGGATGGCGACCAGCTGCCGATTGCATTTGCTGCATATAGTGCATGCTTCCGGTCTGAAGCGGGTTCAGCTGGCAGAGATACGAGGGGATTAATTCGCCAGCACCAATTTAATAAAGTCGAACTTGTCCGCATCGTCAAACCAGAAGATTCTTATGCTGAGCTGGAAAAATTGACAGGGCATGCAGAAAAAGTTTTGCAGCTATTAGGACTTCCGTATCGATTGATGAGCATGTGTACGGCAGATTTAGGATTTACAGCGGCCAAAAAATATGATATAGAAGTATGGCTTCCAAGCTACAATACGTTCCGCGAAATTTCTTCTTGCAGCAATTTTGAAGCCTTCCAAGCGAGAAGAGCGAATATCCGCTTCCGCAGAGAAAAAAATGCGAAGCCGGAGCATGTTCATACGTTAAATGGATCTGGCTTGGCTATAGGACGCACCGTAGCAGCCATTTTAGAAAATTATCAACAAGCCGACGGAAGTGTAATCATCCCAGAAGTACTCCGCCCTTATATGGGAGGAAAAGAAGCGATCTGCTCGGAAAAATAAAGGAAAGGAACCTGATTGAAAAGATGCTTTCAACGGGTCATCGGAACTTATAGGCAGAAGGAAAAAACTTCTGCCTTCTTCCTATCTTTTTTGGTTATTGACACTATTCATTCATTGTGATAAATTGTTTTTTGTCCGTATGGAGGAGTACCCAAGTCTGGCTGAAGGGACCGGTCTTGAAAACCGGGAGGCGGGTTACACCGCGCGGGGGTTCGAATCCCTCCTCCTCCGCCATCACTCACAAGCGCATAATATTGGAGATATTGTAGAAAATTCGTTACAGCTATGTAGCGAATTTTTTTATGTCTTTTTGCCCTGCTCTTGAAACAGAATCTTTTATCCGTTTAGACTTTTATTGAAGATGCAGCTGATCCGTATCCATGATGGCAGACAGTCAGCCTTTCCATGACGCATTTATTTTTTGACGGGATTGAAATTGTCAGCTAGAAGCAGCCAATTTTGAGGGAAAGAAAGACCTAGTTTCCAATAGCTCATGCCTCTTAAATTGAGTTCTTTCACTAAATCAAATTTTGCTTGAATGGAACGAGCGTCTTCAAACCACACTTTATGCCTGCGACTTTGTTCATCGGTGTAGTCGATATATGGGGCTTGAGCTCGTTGGTCATATTGAATGACGGCGTTGTTTCTGACTGCCAAGCGAATGGCCTGCTGTGGGCTAATAGCCTTTGCTGTATCTCTTCCTGGCACAAATGGCAAAGTCCAATCATAGCCGTACAAGTTCTGCCCCATTAAAATTTTTTGAGAAGGAATTTCTGTAACAGCGTATTGAAGAACTTGGCGGACAGGCCCAATAGGAGACACGGCCATTGGAGGGCCGCCGCTGTATCCCCATTCATATGTCATAATGACGACAAAATCAACGATGGTTCCGTGGGCTCTATAGTCGTGCCCTTCGTACCATCTCCCTTTTTGGTCTGCACTTGTTTTTGGAGCAAGAGCAGTGGAAATGAACCATCCTTGGCGAGAAAAGAGGTCTTTTGCTTTTCTTAAAAATTGATTATAGGCTTCCCGATCTTCGGGGCGAAGGTATTCAAAATCAAAGTGGATGTCTCGAAAGTGGTACCTGTTGGCAAGGGAGATAATATTTTGGAGAAAGCGGTTTTGAATTTGTTGATCGTTCAACAAAATCTGACTCAACTCGGCACTGAATTGGCCTTGTTCTTGATTGGTGATGACCATCACAAGGATATTGCGGTTTTGTGAAGCAATGGCCGCCAAATTGCCCAAGGGAGGCGCGTCCAAAGTTCCATCCCGCTTGGCTCGAAAACTAAAAGGAGACAAATAGGTCAAATAAGGAGCGGCCTCTCTTGCGCTGGATTCGAGCTCTGCCGATATAGACGTTCCAAAGGGCTCGATATAGGCGTTAAATTCTGCGTTTCGTTTTCGCAATGGGGGGATAAATAGGCGTATTCCATCTCTTAGCACTGTGTTTACTGAAATTCCGTTGACGCGAGCAAGTTCTTCAGGAGATAAGCCATACTTTCGGGCAATCGACCAAAGGCTGTCCCCCCTCTGAACAGTATAAAAGCTCCCAAAAATAGGTATAACAATCGATTGCCCGATGACCAGATGATCAGGATTCGGCAGTTGATTGGTCGTTTCAATAACATTCGCGCTTACGTTATACTCTCGGGCAATACTGGCTAAATTCTCATTTTGTCGAACCACATGAATTTGCAATCCGATTCCCCCTCTAGATGTATTCATTACCAAATATGTATGACGGGGACAAGTAGGATATTCGGAATTTTTGGCTTTTTCATTACGATCCGCTTTCCTGTGCAGTCTGCAATCATAGTACATATGCTCGTGTTTCTGTGCAAAAAAGGCAATTTACCCCACGCTAATCATGAGCTATGCCCTTCGCATTCCTTGACCGATGATGTTTTATAAGCTTTTTTAAGGTGAAAAATTTTTTTATGTTCGAAATGATTGTCCCTCGAAAACGAAAATGAGGAGTTGTTCATATGGAAGAACAAGATCTTTTTTTTATGAAATTGGCAATCGAAGAAGCAAAAAAAGCGGAAGAAATTGGCGAAGTTCCGATAGGCGCAGTCATCGTTATGAACAATCAAGTCATAGCCAAAGCGCATAACGAACGGGAAACGTCCCAAAATGCTATTGCCCATGCAGAGGTGTTAGCGATTCAAGAAGCGTGCAAAAATGTTGGCTCTTGGAGGCTGGAGGGGGCGGCATTGTATGTTACGTTGGAACCATGCGCTATGTGCAGCGGGGCGATTATATTGTCACGGATAGAACGTGTTGTGTACGGAGCAAAAGATCCAAAAGGAGGCTGCGCCGGCACACTGATGAATCTATTGACAGAAGATCGCTTTAATCATCAATGTGACGTGACCGCCGGAGTGCTTGAACAAGAGTGCGGGGATATGTTGACGAGTTTTTTTCGAAAATTAAGAGAGGAAAAAAAGAGAAGTAAGGGATAAACATAACAGCAGATTATATAGAACAAAAGATGAACATCAGTTGCTTTTTTAAGATCAACCTAGTATACTAATAAGTGCACCAAACAAGGTGCTTTCTATGGTATCAACTATGCCGTGCTAGGTGGGGAGGTAGCGGTGCCCTGTACCCGCAATCCGCTCTAGCGGGACTGAATCCCTTCCCCCGGCCGATATTCTGCAGGGTCTGCCTTAAGCAAGTGGTGTTGACGTTTGGGTCCTGCGCAATGAGAATCCACGAATCATGTCAGGTCCGGAAGGAAGCAGCATTAAGTGGACCATCTCATGTGCCGCAGGGGTGCCTGGACCGAGCTAACTGCTTAAGTAACGCTTGTGGGAGTCGGTCAAAGGAAGGTGCACGGCAGTTTCATACATAATAAAAAAAGTCCATCCTTTTACGGGATGGGCTTTTTCGCTTTTGCATACCCAATCGTTTTTTGTATCGGTGTAAAAAGTTTTTTCGATAGGTTATAATAAAGTGAAGCTTTTATTATTGAAAATCTTATATTTATGGAAATTTCGCTTTATCCCGCATTAAGGGCAGTAAGACCACTACTTCATGGACTCAAATGTCAAATGAACGTCTGGCGGAGTCAATTGCCCTTAAATGCCCGATTGGTTCAACTAGCAATCAGTGGGGAATGAAAAAAATCCCACTGATAGAAGTTTCACTTCAAACAATGGGAGAGATTCTTCTGTCTGATAAGATGATTGAGATCATAACTTTACGGGAGGGGGAATCATGAGTTATCAAGCTTTATACCGTGTCTGGCGTCCGCAAACTTTTGCTGATGTCGTAGGCCAAGAACATGTAACGAAGACATTGCAAAACGCCCTCCTTCAACAAAAAATTTCTCATGCTTATTTGTTCACAGGCCCGAGAGGAACGGGAAAAACGAGCGCAGCTAAGATTTTGGCAAAAGCCGTCAATTGCGAGCATGCACCAACTACAGAGCCTTGTAATCAATGCAGCGCTTGCACAGGAATTACGGATGGATCGATATCGGACGTAATAGAAATTGACGCCGCTTCCAATACGGGAGTGGATGATATTAGGGATATTCGGGATAAAGTCAAATATGCTCCTAGTGCGGTTCCTTTTAAAGTATACATTATTGATGAAGTTCATATGTTGTCGATTGGCGCTTTCAATGCTTTGCTGAAAACGTTGGAAGAACCGCCGAAACATGTTATTTTTATTTTGGCTACAACGGAGCCTCATAAAATTCCGCTGACCATTATTTCAAGATGCCAGAGATTTGATTTTAAGCGGATTACCACCCAAGCGATTGTGGAAAGAATGAAGTTGATCGCAGATAAGTCCGGCATTGCTTACGAAGAAAATGCACTGCGGATTATTGCCCGGGCAGCGGAAGGCGGAATGAGGGATGCTTTAAGTTTATTGGACCAGGCGATTTCCTTCAGCAATGAAAAGTTGACAGAAGAGGATGCCCTTGTAGTCACCGGATCCGTTGGAAACAGCACATTGAATCAGCTTGGACGGTCCATTTTTGAGAAAGATATTGCATCAGCAATGGAAGCGCTGGAAAGTCTATTCATGAAAGGGAAAGACCCTGCAAGATTTACGGAAGACTTCATTCATTATTTTCGAGATCTACTTTTGTATAAAACAGCCCCTCAGCTTGAAGATGCTTTAGAGCACCCTATTGATGAGGAGTTTATTTCTTTGGCCCAAGAAATACCAACTGATTTCATCTATGATTGCATCGAGATATTAAATCAAACTCAACAAGAAATGAAATTCACGAATCATGCTAGAATATATTTGGAAGTAGCTTTTGTGAAAATGTCTCAAGCGGAAGCAAAACCGGTCACATCAGAAGTCCATCCAGACCTATCGAAACTGCTTAATAGGATTGAAACATTAGAACAGGAGTTGCATGCATTAAGAAGCAGAGGGCTTTTACAGGAAGAAACTTCCTCTGTGAAAACATCGCCAAAGAATCCAGTCCGTTCGCATCATGACTATAAAGTGCCAGTGAAGAAGATCGAGCATATTTTAAAAGACGCGACCAAACAGGATTTGCAATTATTGAAAAGCCGGTGGGGGGAAATGCTCGAAATTCTCAATCAACGCCAAATGCGGTCACAGGCGGCATTACTGAACGATGCGGAACCAGTAGCTGCCTCACCGGAGTCATTTGTATTAAAATTCAAATATGACATTCATTGTAAAATGGCGATGGAAAATGCCAAATTTGTAGAAGCGATTTCTTCGGTGTTTGGGGAATTGACGGGAATTCGTTATGTGCCGGTGGGCGTTCCAGAAGAAAAATGGCACATCATTCGCAAAAATTTTATCAGACAACAAAAGGAGAATATCGTCGATGACGACAGCAGCCGTAATGAGGAAGATCCTCTCATTGCCGAAGCAGTGAAGCTTGTAGGAGAAGACTTGCTAGAGATTAAAGATTAATATTAATGTATACACATCTTGGCCTAGTATTTAAAAATATGTATTTTGGTCAGACTATTTTTGTGAGTATAGGAATGCTTCTGTTTATTGGATGGTTGCCTTTCTAAAAGTAGGCAATGGAGCAGATAAAAATGGAGGATGATGGAAATGATGCGTGGAATGGGCAATATGCAGAATATGATGAAGCAAATGCAAAAAATGCAAAAGAAGATGCAGCAAGCACAAGAAGAACTCGGTGAAAAAAGAGTAGAAGGCACGGCAGGGGGCGGCATGGTAAAAGTGGTCGTTTCTGGCCATAAAGAAGTGCTTGAAGTAGTTATAAAAGAAGAAGTAGTGGATCCGGAAGACATTGAAATGCTGCAAGATTTAGTGCTTGCTGCTACAAATGACGCGCTCAAGAAAGTGGATGAATTGACAAATGAAACAATGGGGCAATTTACTAAAGGGTTAAACATCCCAGGACTGTTCTAGGAGGAAATTATGCATTATCCAGAACCAATTACAAAACTCATTGATAGTTTTATGAAACTGCCAGGAATCGGGCCGAAAACTGCCGCCCGACTGGCATTTTTTGTTCTTAACATGAAAGAAAATGAAGTATTGGACTTTGCCAAGGCGCTTGTCGACGCTAAACGAAATCTTGGATATTGTTCCGTCTGTGGGCATATCACGGATCAGGATCCATGTTATATTTGTCAGGATGAAAGAAGAGACCGAAGTGTAATCAGTGTTGTTCAAGATCCAAAAGACGTGATTGCTATGGAGAAAATGAAAGAATATAACGGATTGTATCATGTTCTTCACGGGGCCATTTCTCCTATGGATGGCATCGGACCGGAAGATATCAATATCCCTAGTTTGCTAAAAAGGCTGCAAGATGAAACGGTTCAAGAAGTAATCCTTGCCACCAACCCTAATATTGAAGGAGAAGCAACGGCCATGTATATTTCCCGTCTTCTAAAACCAACCGGCATCAAAGTAACGAGAATCGCTCATGGGCTTCCGGTTGGGGGAGACTTGGAGTATGCAGATGAAGTAACATTGTCAAAAGCACTGGAAGGAAGAAGAGAGATATAGGCGGTGAAGGTAAGTGCTGATTCGAAAGAAACATAAATTAAAAGCGGAATTTGACAACAAACTCATTGAACAGATGGATGCGGCGCGGCAAGAATGGCTGCAGCAAAGCAATTTTTTAAAACTAAGCATGGAGCAAAGCCTCGATTTGATCACGCGAAAGAAAATTGCTGAAGCCAAATATTTTTTTCTCTATCGAGAAGCGAAAAAAAGAAAAATTATCATAAAAAGATAGCCTCGTTCATATGATCTCCTAAGAGGACAAACTTATGAGATTGGAGGGGCTTTTTTGGAATCCGCTTATCCATTGGCCATATTGGCGACCTTGCTTTTGTTGTGGATTGCTTATAAAGCAAATGTCAAACCGTTAAAATTCTTAGGCAACATTGTAATAAAAGGGGTCATCGGCGCTCTGTTCTTATTTCTTCTGAATCTATTTGGCAACCAGTATAGCTTGCATGTCCCTATTAATCTAGCAACATCTTTCATAGCCGGTCTTTTGGGAATTCCGGGAGTTTGTGCCCTTGCCGCTATTCAATTATGGATACTGTCGTAATGTTTCGTATGAGAATCGAATCGATGCCCGCTTTTCAGCTGAGCCATTTTGAATTTCGAAATGTTTTAATGAAATCATCTTTCATTTATAAGCTCTGTAATGGGTTTGAAAAGTACATTAAACCAACAGAGTCGTCTTTGATAGACGGCTCTGTTTCTGTTTGTTTTATTTGCTTTTTTATCTTTCTTATACTAATTCAATTTCTACCATTATCTTTCTCTTAGAGGGCTTCATATTCAATCTGAACACATTGTTTTTGAAAAACCTTTAGTACACGTGATCGAATGGATTTGTTCACTACTCGATGAACAATTATAAATGTTTATTTTACTTGTGAAACTGGATGTTTTTCATCCTCTTTGTTCTTTCTTTTAAGAGAAGTTAGTTTATAACAGTACCATATTTGACTGAAATATTTGTTTTACACTTTTTTTAAAAAAATGTCACGTTAGTATTGACAGCCATATTTAATGGTGATATTATTTGTATCGTCGCTGTTGGTTCTTATTAAAAGAAAAAACAGTAGACATAAACTTGGATTTGTGATATTGTGTAAAAGTTAGTGAGGAAATTGATCCTTGAAAATTGAACAAAACGAAGCGTAACCAATGTTTCAATTTGAAACAAGCCAAGTCAACTTT
>JADBKC010000230.1 GCA_014896555.1 Caryophanales bacterium
GTCTTTGCGCTGCCGGCCCGTTACAATTATGCCTTCCAAACGGGTTTTGAAGAAGTGGAGGAAATTCTGAAGAATCATCCCCTTTGGCCAATGGAGCCCAAATGACGATGATTTAGGTTTCCAGAACAACGATTACAGACGTCAGTCAATCGCAACTGACGTTTTTCTTTTTTAATGGAAGCTTTAAACGATTATGATACTGAGAAAGTATGATTTTCAATGAGGAAAAGATGGTATAATGGATAGCAGACATGCTGGAGCGTGGCATTTGTTTGGAGCAGGAAAGCATCACGGAATGAAGTCGTAAAACGAACCCTGCACATCGGATTTGTTCTTCCATCCATCCCCGGTTGTCATATTCGATCCGAGGACAACACGGAAATGGAATGATCGTTGGATATAGCGAAAAAAAAAAGGAGTTGACCCTAAATGATCGAAAAATTGAATGAACAAGAAAAGGAACAGTTAATAGAAGCACTTGGACAAATCCGATTGAATTTGGAACAATGGATTAAAAAGAGAGAATCTCAATTATTTAAAAATAGAACATTACCGATGTCATTGTCGGATGCACTATCAGAGTTAACCAAGGACGATTTAGTACAAATTCGACAAACGTTGGAATTGCATGGAGTTAGCACACTTAAAAAGCAGGAGCTAATCCACTTACTCGTTGAAACGATTCCAGTCAAACTCCCGAAGATCCTCTCCCTTTTTGACCATGAACGCTATAGACGATTACAAGATGCTTATCATAATGGCGGGCATATATTTATCCCTGATGTAGAACTTCACCAAATCCTTTATTTCATGCATTATGGAGTCTTATTTCCGGTGCTGATAGACGGAAAAAGAGCTTTAGTCATGCCAAATGAACTAATGGCGATGCTACATGACCTCGATACAGTCGAACTACAAAATCAAATAAAACGGAACACGGAATGGATTCGACTTGTTAAAGGAATGCTTCATTTTTATGGAATCCTTCCTACGAAAAAAATGGTGGAACTATTGAACAAATATACAGGATATAAACCAGAAGGATTTGAACTGTCTAAAGTGCTTCACGAAGCTACCAATTATCATATGTGGTTTAAATGGACGATATACGGTTGGGCAGACAGTAAAATTACTGATCCGGAGTCCGTCATAAAAGAACAAGAAAGTAGAGCAGATATCGATTATTACCCATTTACAAGGCATAAACTTCTTCAGGCTAGTGAAAAGGATTCTCTGGATAAAACCCAAGGGTATCATCAACTAAATCGATACCTAAAAACTCATTTCGAAATTACGGAACAAGAGATCGAAAAATTCGCCAGAACCTGTGCAAATCAAGTTTTGATCGGTGGTAAGACAACGGATTTGATCGAAATGATCCAAAAGGAATTTGAAATTTTGTCCATGGATGAATTAAACGAGTTCATGCAAAAGGTAACCGCTTTTACGAATGATTTACGCCAATGGATTTTAAAAGGGTATTCTCCCAATGAACTATTCGAGAAGGATAAGAACAACCTCAAGCCATTGCCTAACGTTCCTTTTGCAAGTGGTAGAAAAGTAGAAATGATTGATATGAAGGTGAAACAAAAAGTAGGCAGAAATGATCCATGCCCTTGCGGAAGTGGTCTAAAATTCAAGAAATGTTGTGGAAAGTAATGTGATCGTATATTTAAGCGGAGAATACATACAAGCACTGCAAAAAGGTAACGCCCCATTTCGTTAAACATGGGGTGATTTTTAATGCGGACCTTTATCGCTGATCAATCAAGTACCGTTCATTTGGAGTATAATCGCCTTGATCAATGATGATGGAAGCGTAGTTTTCTATTTTTATGTAGAATAAGACGATTGAGGGATGACTGAGCGATAGGAGCTAGATATGGTATGGCAAAAGAGAGACAGGTATCAGATGAAGATGAAAATAAAATCCTGCGGGACATTACCATAGGTGAACCGGTCTTTTTAACTAAAAATGGCAGAGGCAAATATGTTATTGTTCATATCCATGAATACGAGAAATTAAAGGCTTCGTTAAAGCTGATGTCACAGCTCGCCCAAGGAGAACTGTCTGGAAAAGAGAAAGGA
>JADBKC010000063.1 GCA_014896555.1 Caryophanales bacterium
TGGATAAAGAGAAGCCATTTCCGTGCATCCCGGCGACGCAAGGGCATTCCCTCCATCATTTTCGCTACGGGTTTGTAGGAGACCCTAGAAAAATTTCTTCTATTCAAGAACTTGCCTTGTTGCTAACAGAATTCACCCAAGCTTCTAAAGAGCTTGGAAAATATACCTCTCTTATTATATTTTTCGAAACGCCTATGGAATGGATTCGTTCCTATAAAGTGGAACAGTTTGAACAGCTATTTTGGGATTTGTTGAACGGTTTAAGCGATATAGACCCGCATGATTGGCCTAGCCATATCCCAAAAGACCCTCACCATCCATTATGGGAATTCTGTTTTCACAATGAACCGTACTTTATGTATTGTGCGACCCCAGCGCATACAAAAAGAAAAAGCCGTTATTTTCCTTATTTCATGTTAGCCATCACCCCGAGGTGGGTGCTGGAAGAATTCAATGATTCTCCAACATTGGCTAATAAAATCAGGTCAAAGATTCGCAAAAGGCTGGAAAAGTATGACTCCGTTCCTGCACATCCTAACCTAAACCGCTATGGACATGAAGACAATTATGAATGGAAACAATATTTCTTGCACGACGATGACACCTCTTTATCAAAATGCCCTTTTCATTCCGTAAAGGGGCCTGACCCCAATGGTGCTTTAAAGTGTTAAAGTTGGGGTGTTGTGGGTTTGATCAATAGATGATGGAAGAGCTTCTAGGTAGGTTTATATAACTAGCTTACCTCATCCCTCAATGTGTTTTGTGTCCATTTCTACCATATAAGAAGTCGGCAAATGAAACATAAATGAAAGAGGAGCGAAATAGTAGATGAAATAAAAATAGATTCATCATCGCATTTGGTAATTTTATACAAAAAATAAGGAAACACGAACAGATTCCTAGAAATAATGTTAGCGACGAATAAACATAACAGGAGGTTCTGTCAGTGTTTTCCGTATCGCTAGAATTGCTAGAGTGCTGGAATGTTCATGTGGGGAATTCGTTGGCGGCACTATTCAGGTGGATACAGGATTCGGAAGAGACAGGGCTTAATCCAAGCTTCCAATTTTGAACAAAAGTTTTTTGATCAATTGATTTTGTGATGGTCCGCTTAAATAGCCTAAAAATCCGTGTGCGGTGCGGGTTTTTAGGCTTATTTTGTATGGGCTGTCATACTGTCAAGCTTCATTTTGTGGCTGGGAAAACATTTCAATGACATAGGTTCTAAATAATTTTGCGGATGGTGATAATAGGTCTTCATTTAGCCACGCGAGTCCTATTTCTCTGTGGCAATAGGGTTCAGATATTGGAATTTGTTTGACTTTTTCCGGGCTGATTCCGTGAAAAGCGGGTAAAATGGAAACTCCGAGTCCGGCTGAAACAAGACCGGCCAAGGTTGGGACGTCTTCGCCTTCAAATTTTATGACCGGTGTAAAACCGGCTTTTTCACAAAAGTGGTGAATGATCTCTCTCATCCCTAATTCATTTTTAAAGCTAATAAAATCGTCTTCGGATAACTCGTGAAGAGCGATGGAAGACCTTTTTGCAAGCCTGTGGTTAGCCGGAACGTATGCGAATAGCTCCTCATCCATTAGCGGATGCCATGTAATGTTGGGATGGTCATCAAACTTGCTTATCAGGCATAAATCCACTTCTCTGTTCATAAGCAGCTGAATGCTGTCGAATATTTTGTTTTGATAAAGTTGAAATTCGACATGGGGGTATTGTTTGTTAAAATGGCTCAGTATTTCAGGCAAAATGGTGATGCCCAAGGTTTGTAGAAAAGCAAGAGAAACGGTTCCAGTGTAAGGATTTTTTAATTGATTGATTTCTTGAATGCCCATCGAAATCTCTTTTAACCCATTTTCCACTCGTTTCAAGAAAATTCGTCCAAATTGATTTAGCCGTACGGAACGTCCGGTGCGGTCAAAAAGTTCGACTCCCAGTTCTTCTTCTAATTTTGTAATCGAACGGCTTAGGGCAGGCTGAGAAATGGATAAAAGCTCTGCCGATTTTCGAAAGTGTTCTATTTTGGCGACGACACGAAAATATTCAAGCTGCTGCCATTCCATTTCATCAAAACCTCTTTTCTTTATTGATAACCAAAAGACATCATTTTTATTACAATAATAAATTAGACGTTATGACTATTCAAGGAGTATACTATTTAAAGATAAAAAAAGAGGAGATGTTTTTCATGCAATATGTGGAATATGGCAGTCTTGAATATCGCCGGACATTCCTGTGCATGCTGCTGGGAAGTACGGTGACATTTGCCATTTTGTACTTTCCGCAAACATTAATAAATACTTTTTCACAAGAATTTCATATATCGCCCTCGACAGCGAGTTTTACTATTTCTTTCGCCACTTTTACGTTAGCAGTCAGCATGTTGTTTATGACCGTTTTTTCAAATACTTGGGGACGAAAAAAAATCATGAGTGTTTCCTTGCTTTTAGCATCATTGTTGAATATTTTGGCGGCTTTCAGTCCCAATTTTCAAACTCTGACTTTTATAAGAGTCATACAAGGAATTGCCATGAGCGGATTTCCGGCTATCGCTATGACGTATTTAAGCGAGGAAATTTCGCCATCGATTATTGGACGAATCATGGGGATTTATGTAAGCGGCTGTGCTTTTGGAGGGTTTACAGGGAGGATTATGGTCAGCACATTAACTGACTTTTTTTCATGGAAAATCGCTATTTTGGTTTTAGGATTGTTTAGTTTAGTATGCAGTCTGTTGTTCTGGAAGTATTTGCCTGAATCTAGGAATTTCAAAAAAGCAAATCTTTCATTTATTAGCTGGAAATCAGGAATAGTAAGTGGACTGAAAAATAAACATTTATTGTATATTTATGCAATGGGTTTTTTATTACTGGGCGTCTATGTGGCATTGTTTAATTACATCGGATTTCCTTTATCGAAACCGCCTTATCATTTAAGTCAAACACTGATTGGCTTCCTATTTATTTTTCAATTAGCCGGTTCCTGGAGTTCCTATGTTTTTGGAAAGCTTACAGAAAAGTATTCACGTACATGTTTAATCAGCTGGGCCATTATCATGGCTTTGGCAGGTGCTTTGCTGACATTATCAAGTAATATTTTTATTCTGATTATAGGATTAATCCTGTTTGCCTCTGGATTCCTTGCGGCTCATAGTATCGCAAGCGGCTGGATAGGCATACTTTCGGACCCGCGTTCAAAAGCGTACGCTTCATCCTTATACCTATTGTTCTACTATACCGGCTCTAGTGTAATAGGTTGGTCTGGCGGGATATTCTTAACCCTCATCGGATGGAGCGGCGTCATTTTGATGGTCGGCGGGCTTTTAGTTTTGACCGGATTACTTGTAATGGTGATGAGCCAGTCCCTTCATCTAAAAGCGGGTTGAAAACGAAATGAACATTTCTTAGCCATTGAAAGCAGGCGATTAAAAAAAATATTAATCTAGTGTTGGTTGCGGTGTTGTTAAGATGACCAGGAAATTATAGAATAATAATCCAATGGAAAAAAGAGAGCCGTCCGCAGTAAAATAGGTTACTTTCTTTTTTGAAAGCCGCTTGTAAACTAAAATGCTTTGTTTGCAAGCATCGGCAAAAGCCCTTTGAGGAACAAACCTCAAGGGGCTTGTTTATTGATCTTGGGAGAGTTCCTTTTTTCATTTGATAATCGTCAATCTTTGCCCCATATTGGTCATTCCCGATCAAAAACCTTTGTTTGCTTAAAAAACTTGAGATGCACAAGCCAACCTGTTTGTGACCGTCAAGCATTCGTGCTATGATTTTGGGTAAACGACAGACAAGGAGGAATGGATGTATGGTGACGAAAGTAGTGTTGAACGGTGTTGCTATTCAAGCAGAGGAGTTTGAAGAGGAAGTGGTCCGTCAAAACGGCGTTCCTTTACATAAAATTCGTTTTGCTTTTAAGGTGAGAAGCGATGAATATCATGATATTGCGACGTTGCTGTATGAGAAAACGTTTGATGTTTCGGTGCCTGAAAAAGATCTGAATTTTAGGGGGACGATTCAAAATTATTCCACCTCTGTGACGAATTTGTATAAAGAAAATGAAGTTGCCGATTATCGATTAGAATTGATCGAGACCATTTAAAAAAGAGTTTTGCAGCTGCAAGATGGTGTTGGTAGGAACAGAGGGAGGCTATATGTCGATTCAAGTAGAGCATTTGTACAAGCAATTTCGCGTCCACGTTCGGCAGCCGGGGTGGATGGATGCGATGCGCAGTTTGTTTAAGCGGGAATATCGTACAGTGGAAGCGGTACAGGATATTTCTTTTACCATTCCTTCCGGAGAAATAGTCGGATTTTTAGGGCCGAATGGAGCGGGGAAAACAACGACGATTAAAATGCTGGCCGGATTGCTTTATCCGAGCGCGGGGCACGTTCAAGTGGCGGGATATGTTCCGTTTGAGCAGAAGCCGGAGTTTAAGAAGGTCATAAGTTTAGTGATGGGGCAAAAAAGCCAGCTCATATGGGATATTCCGCCGATGGAGACATTTCTCGTCAATAAAGCGATTTATGAAATAGAAGACCGCGTGTTTCGGCAAACGTTGGATGAACTTGTCGAGCTGTTGGAGTTGGAGCCGCTGTTAACGAAGCCGACTAGGAGTTTATCGCTCGGACAGCGGATGAAATGCGAATTGGCAGCGGCGCTTTTGCATCGGCCGCAAGTTTTATTTCTCGATGAGCCGACCATCGGCTTGGATGTCCATACGCAGGAAAAAGTTCGCCGCTTTATCGGCGAATATAACCGCGAGCACCGCACGACCGTATTGCTGACGTCGCATTATATGGGCGATGTGACCGCACTATGCGACCGGGTGCTGATTATTAATCACGGGAAGCTGTTGTATGACGGCGAACTGGACATGTTGACGGAAAAATTGACGCCGTACAAATTGCTGGAAGTTCGTCTTGCGTCGATTCCTGATGTTTCATGGGAGGCATACGGCGAATTGGTCGATGCCAAAGAAGGAAAAGTCACGCTTCGTGTGCCGAGGGAGCGCATTCCGGAGGTGTCCTCGCAATTTTTGCAGCAGTTTGACGTCCGCGATTTAAACATAGAAGACCCGCCAATGGAAGAAGTGATCACGCTCGCTTTTCAGGAGGGGTCTCATGATTCGTAAATACATCGTTCTTCTTCGGATGAAATATGTGGAGATGTTTGCTTATCGGCTGGCGACAATTGTCTGGATGACGGGAGCCATGGTTCAGCCGCTGATTACGATGATGGTATGGATGAATATTGATCCTCATCAGGAGAATGCGTTTATTTTTTACTTTGCGGCACTGATTTTCGTTGAACGGATGACAAGCGCTTGGGATGTTTGGGAGATGGAGCGGGAAATTCGGGAGGGAACCTATTCTTATCAAATTGTCCGTCCATTTCACCCGATTCATTGGGCCATTGCTGAAAATATTGTGTATAAAGCGTTATTTTTAGTAATTTTAATTCCGGTATGGACCATCATAGCGATTTTTGTTCCGGCGCTCAGGCTGCATCAAATCAGCGGGACGCAATGGCTGTTCTTTTTTTGTGCGCTGTTATTGGGCGCAGTCATTCGCTTTTTATTCAGTTATATGTTCGGTCTTTTAGGTTTTTGGATCACAAAAGTGACTGCCATGTATGGCATGTTCGAAGCGTTGTCTCTCTTTTTATCGGGCCGCATTGCACCGATGTCGCTGCTGCCGCCGTTTATAAAAACGATCAGCTTGTATTTGCCGTTTCGATATATGGTTGGGTTTCCGATCGAAATATTGAACGGGGACGTCCGAGGGCTGGATATCGTGTTCGGATTTGGATGGGCTGTTGCTTGGAGCCTGTTTTTTACGCTCGCGGTCACGTTGCTTTGGAAGGCCGGGCTAAGGAAAAACCAAGCGGTGGGGGGATAATGTGCGAAGACATTGGCGCGTGTTTCGCGAATTTTTTCGAACTTGTTTAGTAGAGGAACTTGAATATCGCAGCGAATTTATGGGGAATTTACTGTCAAGTTTGTTTGGCATCGGGATGGCCATTTTGACGATTCAAGTATTTTTTTATCAAACGGATGACCTCGGCGGTTGGAGATATGCGGATGTGCTGCTGCTTCTTGGTATATTCAATATGCTGCAAGGATTGATCGATTTTGCCTTGCGCCCGAATATGTCCCGTCTGCTGCAGCATATTCGTACAGGCACGTTTGATCATATATTGACAAAGCCGGTGGACAGCATGTTTTATGTCAGCTTCCGCCATTTAGTATTTTGGCGTTTGATCGATGTACTACTTGGCTTTGGTTTGATGATCTATGCGTTGATAGACAAACATTATATGCCGTCAGTATTGGATGCAGCGATGTTTATCGTTAGTATCGGGGCTTCTCTTGTTTTGATTTATGCGCTGTGGATGATGCTGATGACTACCTCCTTTTGGGTCATTCGCATCGATGATTTATCTTTTGTTTTTAATTCCTTTTTTGAAACAACGCGGTTTCCCATCAGCATGTATCGAGGCTGGCTTCGCATCGTGCTTACATACGTTTTGCCTGCCGCTTTTATTACCAGTACGCCGGCATTGTCTTTATTGGGAAAGTGGAATGGGATGACCACCATTCTATCCATTGTCCTTGCCGGACTGTTCTTATGGCTGTCTCGCCGATTTTGGCGATACGCACTCCGGACGTATAATGGGGTCTGACCCCTTTTGTGATTTAAAGGGATAAAGCTTGATGGCGCCTGTTTGATAAGGAGAAATAAATGATTTTATGAAATCGCTGAGTTTAGAGGCTGGATACGGTGTTCCAGCAGGAGTTGGTGCACGAAAAAAAGAGGTAAAAGAAGAGGGCATAAAAAGAAGGCATGTTTTCCAATTGCGAAAACATGCCTTCTTTTTGAAGAAAAATATTTTGAACAATGGCTGCGATGGCGATGGAACCGTTTTTTAATTCGGGAGGTTCGGAATAAAGCTTCAGCCATTACAGAAAGGGAGAGATCTGAATTCCCCCGCAATGTATTAGGCTGTAAAAAAGGCATTAAGGGAATAAAAAATTTTTTCATTTTTTATGCAAGAACATAAGGAATTGTTGTTGCCCCCATAGAGAATGTGGAATGGCAGAGACTTTGTTGAACAACTAAAATAGCATTTTGCATTACTCTATACATCAAAGCCATTTACAGTTAAGCCTGCTTATTTTATAGCTACTTCATAATAATCAGCAAGCTCTTGATTGCTTTGTAGCCAAAATTAATGCCAAAGCCTATTAAAACCACTCCCGCAATGACCGATAACCATTTTAAGAAACGCTGATTCGTAAATTTTCGTCCGAAATGGACGGATGCGGCAACAGTTATATCCCAAAGTGCAATTCCGATAAAAATAGCGCTGCTGTAAAGGAAAGACCGTCCTTGACTTACGGTATTGAGAGTAGTTGTCAGAACAGAACCATAAATGCCTATCCAAAAAATAATATTGAGCGGATTCGAAATAGCGATGAAAAATCCCGATAAAAAAGATTTCGATATGCTTTCTTTTTGTATTTCATCGGATATATGGACTTCTTTAAAAGCATCTCTTATGCTTTCGTATCCCAAGTATACCAATATGATGAATCCGAAAATCCACATGATCAACTCAGCCACTGGTGTAGTCAAATAAGTTGATACACCAAAATAAATGAGAAACATTAATACGATGTCTGCTGACATTCCACCTAGACCAACGGCCCAAGAATGCCAAAATCCGTTTCTAATCCCCCTCTTAATCATTTCTATACTAATGGGGCCAACGGGTATAGAAAGCGAAAGACCTAGAACGATGTAGCTGAAAATATTCATAATGAAAACACTCTCCCAGCAATTAGGCGTTTTGCTGCACTTTTTGGCAGTGCGTATTGCTTCTATTGATTTTATCATAATTTTTTTATTGTTCTTTAATTTAATCCCTCGCTTGTTGTCCTAATTTCGTATTAGGAGATTAATATGCGAAAATTTTATTGATAAGTTTTTTTGGTAAAAATTAAATGAATTTTCAAAAAATAAATTGTCAAGTTAACTTACATCATGGTAGAGTGATAGAAACTCACATTAGACCGTAAAAGGATTAAGATTATCATCAGAATAGAAAGAATCAATTGGAATTAGGATACTCAAAAATATGCTAGTTTCAATTTTGGTTTTGATGAAGGTATCGTTACATGAAAAAGTGATTCTGATGAACGGAAAAATTGTCAATATATAATCTTCTCTTCAGAAGGTTTAATGAGAAATAAAGAGTGATTGATTGTGAATTCGAGAACCGATTATTGGAATAGCAGATATCAAGAAGGGCGAATTTGGGGTGATCATCCGTGTCCTTCGGCTTTGTTAGCCAACGATTATTTTAAACGTTATCATGTTCAAAATGTGCTTGTGCCAGGATGCGGTTATGGACGCAACAGCTTCTATTTTGCTCTTCAAGGTTTTGCTGTCACCGCATTCGATATTTCAGATATAGCCATCAATCAAGCCGTTGAAAATGCAAATAGTCAATCGGTAAAAAATATCCATTACGAAGTTGGAGATATTTTCGACCAAAGATTTCTTCAAGAAAAGAAATTTGACGGTATTTATCTTTCTAATGTCATACATCTTTTTCTTAAAACAGAAAGACAAGTTCTTGTGGACAGAATTACCTCTCTTTTGAAACCCAAGGGAGTGTTCGCTTTTTCTTGTATCTCCATATATGATTCCAATAATTACGGCATTGGCAATGAAATAGAACCTAATACATTTATCAAACATGAGGGAAAACCGCTGCATTTTTTGATGAACAGGAAATAAAAACATTATTACAGCCACATTATCAAATTTTGGATCAACATCTCCATGTTCAAACCGAGTCCGATCCGAATGGAGACAGTGAAGATTTACAGCTCTGGTTTGTCGCTGCGAAAAAGCTATAGTGAATTCTATGTCAATTTAAAACAAAAAGAAATATTTGGTAATAATATTATGATAATTTAGATTAAAAAAGGAGAACAAATGAGGAACAAAAAAGGGGTCATCATTATTGGAATTTTGATTCTTATTGGAGGCGGCTTTCTTACATACAAATTTTACTTTCAAAAAGAAATGACACAAAAAGAAATAATGGATCACATAGAGGAAAAAGGATATACCGACCAGATAGAAACTAAAAAGATGGTTTATGACAGTAAAAAGGGGACTTATTACATGGTTGTTTACTACAAAGATGAAAAAGGCATCCGCTACGAATATTTTTGTAATGGCGGCTTGATTCCCGCTAAAGTGTTCGTATTGGCATACGATCAAACTAATAGAGGAATAACGAAAAGGAAAGATAAGGGAAAATATTTAGAGGAATAACTCTTTTAACCAAAGAAACACTATGTGTACATCGTTATATCAAGCACTACCCGATTTCACTTCTTTGGTGGAATGAAAAATTCCATATGCTCGTGCATCTTCAAACATATTGAAAAGACTGGAGTTTTTTTAGTGATCAATCACATTCATCCACAGTCGTTTTCATACAATTGTACGCCCTTGAACAGAAGGCGTTTAAATTCAAATGCTGTAGTTGTCGCCAAGAATTTTACTGTTTTCAGCATGGATGGATGGGCACCCATTTCATTTTTTTAATTTGGTAATTCAAACCTTTTTAGTATGTTTTTCCAGAGGATGTCTGTTATACTATTCTTAATAAATGAAAAAGGAGATGGGGGACGGATGGTGGAAAAGGTTCGGTTAGGAAAGACGGATTTATATGTCAATCCGATAGGGTTGGGAACGAATGCGGTTGGTGGGCACAATCTTTATCCGAATTTGAACGAAGAGACGGGGAAACAAGTTGTTCGCACCGCTTTGGAAAATGGCGTTTTGGATACTGCTTTTATTTACGGTCCTGAACGTTCCGAAGAATTAATTGGGGAAGTGTTGAAGGAGTTTCGCCGGGAAGATGTGGTGATTGCAACGAAAGGCGCACATAAATTGGTAGGCGATAAGGTTGAAATTGACAACTCTCCTGCTTTTCTTCGCCAAGCGGTGGAGGACAGTTTGAGACGGCTGCAGACGGATTACATCGATTTGTTTTACATCCATTACCCTGATGAATCGACGCCAAAGTACGAAGCGGTCGGTGAATTAAAGAAACTGAAAGACGAAGGAAAAATTCGAGCGATCGGTGTATCCAATTTTTCGATTGAACAATTAAAAGAAGCAAATCAAGACGGATATGTAGATGTACTGCAATCTGAATATAATTTATTTAAGCGTCAAGCGGAGAAAGATTTGCTGCCTTATACCGCGGAGCAAGGTATTTCATTTGTACCGTATTTCCCGCTGGCTTCAGGGCTTTTAGCCGGAAAATATACGAAAGATACGAAATTCAATGATCTGCGCGCCAAAAATCCGCTGTTCCAAGGAGAAGAATTTGTCCGGAATCTAGAAAAGGTTGAGCAGCTGCGCCCAATTGCTGAAGCGAAAAATACGGAAATTGCTTATGTCGTGCTAGCTTGGTATTTAACGAGAGATTCCATCGATGCACTCATTCCAGGTGCAAAGAAACCTGAGCAAGTCGTGAACAATTTGAAGACATTAAATGTACAGTTGACGAAAGAGGAAATTGAAAGCATTGATCGTATTTTTCAATCATAATCCATAATGAAACAAAGCCGTGTTGAAGATTTTCAGCACGGCGTTTAAATGTACACAGTTAATGGAATGGGTGATATATAGGACCGAGTAAGGACTTAAGAAAATCGCCGATAAATAAAGGGGATGACTCCTTGTAGAGATTAGACTATTGTATCCTCCATTTTTAAAAACTCTTTTATGGTATTCTCAAAGTTGAATGTTTCAAGGATAGGGTAGTTCTTTTGAGAAATGTTGATACCGTATTCAGGAGCACTTTTTTGACCAGGCTTATCGTAATTTCTGTCTACAAACATTTTATTAGGTACTTCCCATGCTTTTGCTGGTATGAGAAAAATATCGGGCATTTTTCCTTCCTCAAAAATCAATAGAGTCAGATATAAATTTTTATTAGCGATGTCAAATTTGCTTTTGGGTATAAAAACATATCCTTTTCCTCTAAGAGATTTTACTTGAATCTCACAAAAGCGACCCTTTTTATCCTTGACGATAAAATCTACACCATGGTCATCCACCTCAGTTGTGTAAACTTCTAATCCATATGATGCAAACTCCATTTTTGCAAAATACTCTGCGTATCTCCCCAATTGTAGAGAACTAAGTTTTGTCCAATCTGTATTTGGCATGGATCTTCCTCCGTAGTTACTTCTATTTTCCTCATGAATGTTTTTCCCTCTACTATTTTCCTAATACCAAATCATAGCATAGAATAGTAGTGGATGAGTCTGAAAATTCGATGATTATTGTTTTGAAAAAAATAAATCCGAAATTGCCGAACAATGAATTATATCTCTTTCGCATGATCGTTCTATCTTCACCTCACCAAAAGAGAAATAGATTACTTTGCTAACCTGGGTGAGATGCTTTTCTTTGATGCATTCTTAGAAGGCTCTAAATTTGATGAGCTGAAAAGGGTTCAAGGCAGATGGATTTGTCTTAGTGGAAGCGAGATGCCCCCAGATTTCTTTCCTCGCCTTTTATTTAGAACGAGAAAAGATCTAGAATAAAGATGTCGATACAATTGAAAAACTTTTTCTTAAAACAAAAAGGTTCTATTCGCATAACGTCAAAGTCTTGCATTATTTGAACAAAGAGGGATGATTAGGGGGAACATAACATGGAAAAAGAAAAATTGAAAAAAGCTATTAAAGGGTTGTCAGAAGGGGAAGCGAAGTCACTGCTGTTTCATCTTTTTCTTAGAGTCAATCTTTTAAAGGAAACAGAATATTCAGAGGCGGAGTTTGTAAATGATGTAAGAAAGATATATAGAACGATTTCTGATTTAGCAAATGAACAGTCGGAAAGCAGCCAAGAAGGAACTTTTCAGATGGTTCATATTCTTTTTGGTGATTCTCCTGCAGGCAGTTTAAAGGTAGTTTTAAAGGATTTGGGCGTATATAAAGAGGAAAATGTCATTTCTTTTGGGGAAGTATTCTCCGTTGGTCCAATCAGGCAATTGCATGAAGAGAGTGGGAAAAAAGCCAGATTTGATTGGATAAAAAATAATTTCAGTGATAAATATTGTGAGTTTTTTGAATATAAACAAAAATTCCAAAGGACGATTCATCAAATAAAATCCATTCCAGAAGGCAAATCGATTGCCATATGGATTGCTGAAAACTCCCACGAACAGACAGGATTACGATATGTTCTTCATTTATTAAAGGGGAAAAACCATGAAATCAAAGTCATTAACACTACAAAGATGTATGCGGAACATTTTAACCGACCTGACAGCAAGTATGTTGTACTGCATACAGGAGAAATACCACCTGAGAAACTCCAAGTGATTTATGAGCAAAGTAAGCAAAAAGCTCCTTTGTCACAACTTGAAAGAGAGCGGTTTGAACAAGAATGGCTCAGCCTTTCGGAAAACGGCGAAGCATTAAGAATATGGCGAAACGGAAGAATATTGAGCGTTCCAGAAGATTATTATGACCAATATATTATAAACAGAGCTAAAAAGCTGCATAGCAAACAAAAGACGAATGACTTTATGAAATCAGCGAGATTAATCGGCGAAGTTCTTGGTCATTTAGAACAGTATGTAGGGGATGAGTTCTTGGAATATCGGTTAAGGAGGCTAATAGAAAAAGGGGTTTTCGAGATGAAAGGCAGTCTTGAAGCTATGCGATACTACAGTGTTAAATTGCGATCGAAAAGGTGAAACATGATTTATACCGTTATTTAATTTATTATTCTTACAGGTTTAATGAAATTGACGGAGACTAATGGTTACGTGAAGGACAACAAAACTGGTACGGAATAGAAGTAGCTTAATAAAATGAAACAAGGGAAAATACCTCCTAAATTTAGGTGGGTGAATGGACACCTCTATATTGGATAGAGAACCTTAATTTTTAACTTTCACTGGTGCTATCGCAACTTTAAAGTGTAAAGAAGAGGGAGACTTCTTTTGGAAGATTGTTAAAGAATAGACAAACCTTTTTAGTAGAAGACCATTATAATAGTAGTATACAAAATACTATTTATTCTTTTCCATTCGATGGTCATCTGGAGAGTAGATGGGGTAAACATGAGAGCGAATAAATTGCGGTGTCCGATTGGTTGATTGGGAGTTTTTCTTGCTTCATCCCGTCTATGAGCTTTTGCTGGAATTGAACAAGAGGAGTGAGAAATAATGGCTTCTACTAAAAAGCTGCTAATTCCAAAACAACATGGAGCGTGGGCGATGCTGACCATTCCCTTCTTTCTAGGAGCTTATGCGGGAGGATTTACTTGGTTGCATATTCTGTTGTTTATGGGTTGGCTGGCTCTGTATTTAGCAACATATCCTTTATTAACAGCCATAAAGTTAAAACGCAAGGAATACTTGTCGTGGTTTTACCGTTATAGTTCCGTTGCAGTTTTGATGTTAGTCATCCCAATCTATTATCATATGAAACTGATCTATTTTGGTATGGCCATGGTTCCGTTCTTTATTATGAATGTCTATTTTGCGAAAAAGAAAAAAGAACGCGACTTTGTGAATGATGTCGCTGCGATTACAAGTTTTTGCATTGGCGGTCTTGCCAGTTTTTATATGGGGAACGGACAATTAAATATGGATGCGCTGGAATTGTTTATGTTTTGCTTTTTATTTTTTATCGGAAGCACTTTTTACGTAAAAACGATGATTCGTGAAAAGAATAATCCTGTCTATAAATGGCTTTCATGGGGATATCATTTATTGTTAATCATTGGATTAATCTATGCTCACTATCCATTGTTTGTCCTTGCCTATATACCAAGTGTCATTCGAGCCTTTTATTTATATGGAAAGTCATTGCCTATAAAGAAAATAGGAGTTTCAGAGTTTGTGAATGCTGTTTACTTTTTTGCTGCCATGATTTTTCTGTTTCATGTTTAATGAGAAATGGATTTCCTGGCTTTTGCCTAGACTCATGAGATTACGTTGAACAATGTGCAGGATTGAACATAATATTTAAAAAGAGAGAAGAGGGATGAAAAGTCCCTCTTCATGAAATGGAATCAGCAATGAAACGGTATGAACTTTATGAAATTAGTTCTTTTTGAGACTTTCTCGCATTTGACCAGCCGCTAATAACGCTTTTTGGTCTTTTAGAATGTCTCCGGGCTTGTTTCCTTCGCCAAGAATATATCCTTTAAAAGCCATTCCCATAAAATCAAAGATATGCTGAAACTGCTGAATGAGCGGAAGACCTTTGAAAGTTGGATTGTCTCCTCCGACCGCGATGACATACGCTTCTTTTTCAGCCATTTTCGCTTTAAAGTCAGGATATTCGGAGTCTCTTAAAGTTTGCGACCAACGATCGATAAAGTTTTTCATCGTTCCTGACATGCTATACCAATAAATAGGGGTAGAAAAAATAAGAATGTCATGAGGCAAAATACGATCAATGACAGTATAATAATCATCGTTTACTTTCTGAAAACCGCCGTCTGCATGACGTCCGTCTACAATCGGTTTAATGTCGTACTCATTTAAATAAATTTTTTCTGACTCTAATCCTTCAATAGCGCGGTCCGTAAGAATTTCTGTGTTGCCATTGGGGCGTGTTCCTCCGTAAATCACTGCAATGGACATGCTTTACACTCTCCTTTTCCTATCTTTAACGAAGCATTTTCATCATATACTATTTTGCCCTCATTATCGATCAATATGGAATCCTAACAGTTCTAGTATACAATGAGATCTATCTTCCTGCCGCATTTTAGAACATTAGCCTATGTTCAACATCTGGGCATTGCTATTTACTCATTAAAATTTTTTGGTCTTGCAGGAATAAGTTGGTGTTGGCAAAACGAAGTTTTTTTCCTCTATAATAATAGTCTAATAACTAAAAAGATAAAAATATCAGAATAAAATGCTTCATAAATGTTATATAATATAACATATTTATGCTATATTATTGACGCTAATAAGAAATATGATATATTATATTATAAAAGCATATAACCGAATCCGTTGTTAAGGGAAATACCAAACTAAGTATTCAGCAAATTTCAAATATTAAGTAAGGTGGTGGGTTTTTAGGGATTTCAACATACTGTTTCATTGAGAAAAATACATCTTTTACGCGAAGTGGATTTTGGCGGAAAACTATTTGCACATAAAGATCAAGCGATTGATCCTTATTCATAGTTTT
>JADBKC010000064.1 GCA_014896555.1 Caryophanales bacterium
TGGACAAGGACGTGTAGCTTTCATTTTTCCGATCCCTCCTTATTTTTCAAACCCCTCAAGGAAATACTCAATGATCTTTCCTGCTGTTTTTTCTCCGATGCCTTTTAAATGTGTTAGGCCTTGCAGCTTTTTCACAAGCAATTCATTATCCTGCTTCCACTGTTCCTGTGCCCCATCCTCAAGCCCTTTCCGATAGCCAGCCATCCATTCGTTTTGGATCAATGATCGGACCATCTTCCTGGCTTCACTGTTTGTTTTGCTGCGCTCTATTTTCCGTAAAAGGCCGCCCATGATATCACCCTTTGCCCTCTATTTGCGCGTGACTGTTCAATGCCTGGAGTTCTGTTTGGATCCTCGTTAATTCTTCGAACCAGGCTTCATCTTTTGTATCCAGGGTCATATTGATTAGTTCACCTAGATCTTCTAGGCAGAGATCGCTTGGTAGGGGTTCCACCTGATTGAAATCATACGTGCCAGGCCGTTGACTAACTCTCTGTTTTTCCCCGTCCGCTACTTTAAATACTTTTGTAATTACGATGGAGTCCTTACCGACACGCTCAACGAATCCGATAAGATGATATTCCCAAAGATAAACTTTCACCCAATCCCCGACCTGAATCATGGAACTGTCCTCCTTTCATTCATTTCTAATTTTTACTGTCGCTAACAAATGCCGTACCGTGTAATAGTCCAAATCCTGAACTGACTTTCCGTTATCTTCTGTAATCCCCATGCCCAACAATTGTTGGATCATATGTTGGCGCTTTAGTTCCTGTGTCAGCACTACCTTTTCGTGCAGAATACCCATTAATATTCAGCCTCCTAATCCTTTTTGTAATATTCAGATACAAAACCGTCTGCGTTTAGTGGAAGTCCCGGAGCCCAGCTGATTGGTTGCCTCATGATTTCAACTACTTTATCCAAATCCGCATAATCTTTTGGCACATCCAGAACAACTTCGTCGTGGATGTGCATAACCACCTGATAACCAGCAGCTGATAACCGTTTCAATGTTTCTGCTAAACAATCACGAGCAATGGCTTGTACAATATTTTCAACAAGCTTTCCACCGTATGTGGATAATTTCGTCCATTTTTTTGATGTCTGATTCAGGCCATAATAGTAAAGAGCTTCTTTCCCAAAATCATTTTGAGCAAGGAATGGTTTGGCATAAAACAGCTTTCGTCTACTAGGTAGAGTAATCGTTAGAAAGTCTAATCCGTTTACGATATCGCTTTCTCTGGCAAAGATTAGCCCTTTCACTCCTACAGGTTGTCCAGTACGCATAACGGACAGTGCTGCATTCTCTACGCCGTACCACAGATCAACAATTCGTCTGTTGGATGCTCGCCAGCGTTGCACAATGTCCGGCAGTTCTTCTTCTGTAAGTCCCATATTTAACGCTCCCATCGAAATCAATGCGCCGGATCCGCCTTGATATCCCAAAGCCAATTCAGCTACTTTTCCTTTTTGGCGCAATGCATATTCCGGGTTGCCTTTTTTAATAAGTTCGATTGGAACACCAAACATTTGGGACGCAGAAGCTTCATAGATTTTGCCGTGCGTGTTGAATACGTCTAATCGCCATTGTTCCCCAGCTAGCCAAGCAATGACACGGGCTTCAATGGCACTAAAATCGGCTACTACAATCAAATGCCCTTCACTTGGGATGAATGCGGTTCGAATAAGCTGTGAAAGAGTATCAGGTACATTTCCGTAAATCAGTTTTAAAGCTTCCACTTTCTTTTCTCTTACCAGTTCCCGTGCGTGCCCGAGTGTCTCAAGGTAATTTCGCGGGAGGTTTTGCACTTGTACCAATCTTCCTGCCCATCGCCCGGTCCTATTGGCACCATAGAACTGCAACAATCCTCTTACTCTTCCATCCTCACAAACTGCAGCTTCCATCGCTTGATATTTCTTCACACTTGTTTTGGAAAGTTCTTGTCTTATCTCAAGAGCCCGTTTAATATCACCTTCGGTTGTCTTTATAAGATCTCCAACTGTTTCTTTTTGCAGGTTTTCCACTTCTAAGCCTTTACTTTTAAGCCATCCGGACAATTGTTGGGAGCTATTTGGATTGTCTAACCCGGTGATCTTAATAGCTTCATCGGTTAGCTTTTCAGTGATCAAGTCGTTTGTGTAAAGTGCACCATCGATGAGTTTTCTGTCCACCTTTACGCCAAAGGCGTTAATCAGCTGATCAAGTTCCCACAGTTTCTGTTCGCTTTTAGGCACTGGGAAACAAGAAAGGCGTCTCTCGATTTCCTTCTCAACTTCCACGTCCTGCCGGTTGTAATCTTTGAATAACTGCCACTTCTCTGGCTCATGATGGGGCAGAGTTCTTGTCCGTCCCCCGTTTTTCTTGCTGGGTTTCGAGGGCGTGCAGAACAGTTTTATCAAAGCCTTCCCTGCAGTCATTTTGCGCTTGTCCTGCGGCAATCCCAATGCTTTACCTGTTGCATCCAATCCAGCTGTGTAACCGCAGTATAAGCCGTGGAACATCGTACAGCGCCATTGGTCAATCCAGCTGCTTGGATGTACACCTAGAAACTTTGAAAGGCTATACCATTCGAAAGCAGCATTGTAAGCATGTTTTGTTACAGTAGGGTTTTTTAACGCTGCCATTATTTCGACTGGAATTTGTTCGCCTTGAACTAGGTCGACAACAACGGTCGGCTCACCGTTGACCGAATAAGCAAAGAGCAAAATTTCAAAGTCAGGGCTCTGAACATATTTGTAGAGCCCTGCTTTTTTGATATCTACTGATGAATAGGTTTCAAGATCGATATTTAAAGTGCGAATCATATTCCATACACGCCGCCGTTGACTGGTGCACCTGTAATCGGATCAAATTGTTGTTGCGGCTGCTGTGGTTGTTGTCCAGGCGTATAACTTGGCGGCACTTGCTGTTGCGCTGGTTGCTGCATGCCGTATGGCATTTGAGATTGAACGTTTGGCTGCGCGGGAGCACCAAAGTCATCTGCTGCAGCAGGCGCGGCGGCTCCAAGTGGTTCACCGTCACGAGTCTTTTGAACATTTGTGCTGATATACGCCCCAATGCCTTTTTTACCGGCGTTGCTATACGGAGCGAAGTTAATTGCAATGCGGCCATACATTCCGCTATAAACTTCTGTTGGATCAATAATTGGATTGAGATTGATATCCACAATTTTTGGTGGATGATCAACACTGGAAGATGCCGTAAATACCCAATGTCCTTTGCACTCCTCACCGAACGGCATTCCATCGGATGGACGGACACCGTCGCCATCGTGGATAGGAATGGCCACCATTGGAGGAATAACTCCATTCCACTTTTCCGCTTTTCCTTTTTGTTTAGCTGCTTCGATAGCTGCATCAATGCGTTGTTTTGTTGCTACGTCGGACTTTGGAACAAGAATCGTGACACTGTATTTTGGTTCCCCACCGTATTGGCTTTCACGCGGTTTGAGAAGGTTCACGTAGCTAAATCGAACTTCACCTGTTACGACACGAGTTGGATTTTGGTTTGTCATAAGTTATCTATCTCCTTTTTTGATGATTTTCATTTTTTCTTTGTAGGGAATTCTTTGGTAACACAAAATGCAAAGAACTTCATTACCAAGAGCGATTTTATACGTGCTGTGAGTTATATCTCTTTCTTATCTGGAGCATTTCACTGAAAATCACTCTCCGCGCTAGGTGTTGCAGTGATGGCTTGACGCTTGTCCGAAATCGGAACTAGTGTTGGTTTTCCTGGTGTTTTCTCAATGAGCCCGGCTTCTTCTACTAAACTACGAAACTCTTTTTTCCCTAATTGCTTTTCAAGCTTTGATACTGTCAAAGGTACACGTTCATAAAGCATTGCTTCGTCAACACCATTTTGTTTAAGATACTCAAATGCTTTATCCAAATCAGCAAATTGACGTGTGCTCCTACCTTCAACTGCTTTCCAGCCCGGAATCTCATTACCTTTCAAACTTTCAGCGAGAGCATATTCTTTGAGATCTTTCACCCATGCTTCGATATGGAGAGCTTTTTCCAGGATAGCGCCGACTTCCTCATTGCTGATTAAAGGAGGCTTCATTTGTTTAAAATCTTCAAGTGCTGTATACTGATCTGCTCTTGCTCGGCATTGCGCTTTTGCCCGACAGAACTTGCAATGTTCACCTGGAACAAAATCCCCTTCACCGTCATAGGCTTTTTGAGCGATCGGTTTGATCTTTTCCCCCCATGCTAGCAATTCATCAATGGTCAACTGAAACTCCGATATGTTATCAATCCTAGGCTGTATGATGGCCAGATGAACATTTTTAATCGGATACAAGAAACTGTATTCAAGATAAGCCCCGAGCGCATAAAGCTTCATCTGTGGGTTGTCTACCGCACTAACTGGAACGCCTTTTCCGTATTTAAAGTCGTTGATATAAAGTGTATCCCCACCGATAATGGCGCAGTCTACCGTGCCGAATCCTTCCGGAGCATAAGCGCTGTAATCGACTCTTTTCTCTATGGCCACATACGGTTGAGACGGAAGACTAAGCGTAATGCCTTTCAAATAATCAACATATGTGTCCGTGTGTTTTAGCATTTCTTCCTGGAACAATTCATGTTTTTTGAATTTGTTTAAACGAGTATTAAAGGTCCGTTGGCTCATCGGCTCAGTAAAATATTTTCGTAGTTTCAGTTCAGCGATCTCATGCGCAAGAGTTCCCTCTTTGGCATATTCCGAAGTGGTATCCGGAAACTGTTCCTCTAACCTTACGCTTGGTGTACAAACCAACCAACGATGGGAGGCACTGGCTGAGAGTAGTGCGTGAGAGCGTTCAGCGTGTGCAATCTTTCCACTCACAGTTTCGCCCCCAATTCACGCAACCTTGTAGCGAATGCCCCATATTGTTCTTTAGGCAGCGCCGTCAAAGCCTGTACACCGAATGAAGCAAGCAGCTGAACCAATTCTTCTCGTTTGCCAGCGTCCATGAGTTGCGTTGCTGCTACTGCAAGCTGATTCATCGTATAGCTTGGCGCAGATGTTGGCACGACTTGCGGCTGTGGCGACTGCCGTACAGGTTGTTGCACTGGCTGCTGTTGTTGAGCTCCTTGAGGCGATGGCTGTTCAACCGGTTTTGTTTGTGGTTGTGCAGGTGCAGCTGTAGGCACTGCAGTTGGTATTGGCTGCTGTGCAGGCACTTGTTGAGTCGGTGTTACTTGGTTAGTATTTTCAATCACCGCTTCAACAGTTTCAGGAACAGTCGCAGTTTGGATGAACCCTTTGGCTCCTGACAAGGCGTTTGCAAGGGCGTTAATTGCATTAGCTAATTCCGGCGCGTTGATATTCACAGTGATATTCATTTTTCCAATTCCTCCTGGTATAATGAAAATGGGTTTATATTTTTCTTGCTGACTGTTATGGTCAGCTTTTTTTATTCGAATCGAAGATCAATACACGGAAGATCCGCTAAAATTTGCAAATTATCCGCTATTTTCGCTCCTCTTCTCCGTTCAACGGAACGAATAAACGAATTGAGATTTGATAAAAAGTTAGCGTTGTCTGCGATTAATTTACGATCATACACAGTATCCTCAGCATCGCGAATTTCTACCAGGATATCTCCGTATACTCGCTTAGCAGATAGATGGTACTCATGGTCGTTAACTGTGATGGTTTTATGCACTTTTTGCAGCATGAGTTTCACCTCCTTTCAGTTACCACTTTTCGATTAGGGCCCTCCCAATGATGATGCTAGGGAAAAAGATCAAAGCGAAAGCGATATATCCCATCAACTCACCACCTTTCAGTTATCATCATTCAATTGCACTGACGTTGGCACATTCAGCAATTTGCTCAATTTTTCAATGCAATCAATAAGAGCATAAATTTTCATCACATCCGTAAAGTTGGGTGATTCAATAACGCCGTCTACCACTAATCCATCAGTCAACTTAACTAAGTTTGAAAAAAGAGACTCAAGATTTGACTCCATTCAACTCACCTCCTTTCATTCGGTATTGATCTAACGCTGTTCGTGTATCTGTGAATCAGTGTCAACATGCCGTCATTTTTCTTAGAAACTAACCAGTTTTCTGGATTGAGGCGGTACTTAGAGATGACTTCTTTCTCCCTCCTGGTCGGTCTCTTGCCGTTCTTCATTGCCTCACCTCCTTCAAGATTTAGAACAAGAAACGTTCATCAAATTTCGCAAACGGAGTAAAAGAGAAAGCCTGTGATGGCTTATTTAATTTCAAACTCCCAACCTGATTCCCACCCATCTACGATGGCATAGGCCATTAAGTGATCTGCGATTATTTCGCCGTCTTTGACTACCGATATATTTCCTCCCATTTCACGGATCCCCCAAAAGTACCCTATAAGGCGACTTGTGACATATTCGCGATCAGATTTATTTTCGCTGACGAATTGCACGATGAAGTCTTCAATATTGCCGCCTTTTTTACCAGCAGAAATGATGATTTTTACCAAAATGCACACCTCCCTTCAGCTCTTTGGCTGCTCTTTCAGCCAAGTAAGCAAGAATTCTTGGCATTCCTTAGCAGGGAAAAGCCATTTCTTTCCAACCCGATACTTAGGAAAGCGCGGATCGTAAAAGAAAGTTTCTCGAATGAATGTTTCACTCATGTTGGTTTGTCTACACAGTTCTTTCATGTCCCAAAATGTGTGGCGATGTTCAATTTCATCTAAATGTTTTCGGAGTTCCTCTAGGAAGCGTTGTTCTATTTCGTGTTTGTCGAGGTTGATAGTTACCATTTTGCCTCTTCTCCCTGAATAAAATTAGTGCGTTTAGCGCACATTAATACTATAAAAAAAGTTCATCGACCGACTTCTTTAAAATCTCAGACAATTTTTTTGCCACTTCCAGCGAAGGAGTGTATTTACCTGCTTCGATGTTTGCAAGGTACGCCCGAGAAATATCGGCTTTCTTGGCTAATTCTTCTTGTGTCCACCCTAATTCTTTACGGGCGTTCACAAGCTTTTTTCTAGGTGTATGCAACCATTTCCACCCCCCTTTGTATTGTGCGTTTAACGAACCTTACAATCATAGTATAAGTGCGTTTTTCGCACTTGTCAATATTTTTGTTCGAAAAACGCACTGTTTTTTAAACGCACATTTTTATGATAAACTTAATATCGAAAGGAGTGGAGGTATGGGCTTTTCAAAAAGATTGAAGGAACTAAGAGAAAAGAATGGTTTGTCGCAAGAAGAGCTCGCCGAAAAGCTTAATATCCCTCGAACATCCATAACCCATTACGAGAGTGGAGACGATCGGATACCAAGACCAAAACGTTTAAACCAAATCGCCGATTTTTTTTGGTGTAACTGTGGATTATCTGGTTGGTCGAGCTGATACAGATCAACTAACAGAAAAAGAAGAACAATTATTACATGACATAGATAATGGATTAAATTTGGAAGAACTACAAAAAAAGTATCTTATAAAAGTAGATGGGATCCCAGCTACAAAAGAGGAAATAGAGGGAGCGATCGCGTTTATCCGCTCTCTGCGTAGTTTGAAGTAGTTTGTTCTCTGTTTTGTTCTTTATTTTGTTGTTTAATCAATTTGCTAATCAAAACCAATAAATCAACAGATTCTTGCACCATGACGTAACAACTCCTTCGTTGATGTGAAAAGAAAGGGTGTCTGTTTGGCGTACAAAGTCGGACGATGCCTGCTTCGTGATCTACTTAAAAAAACTGGAATGAGTCAGCGAGATTTGGCAATAAAACTTGGCGTTACAGTACAACAAATTAATAAATATGTAACGGACAGACAAAGAATGTCTATAGAAGTCGCAAAAAATATTTCAGCTATTTTAAATTGTCAGATAGAAGATTTATACGAGTGGATAAAAGAAGCAGGCGATAACGAGTAGAGTTTTCTACTCGCGGGCTTTGTTCAGCCGAACAGCTTATTTTTATGACATTATACCACTAAAATTTGTAAAATGGCGATAAAATTTTACTATAATGTCACAAAATTCTTTAAGCTTATAGTACCATAATACGAACATTTGTTCTATACTTTTTTATGTAGAGTATTGAAGGGATGTGGTGATTAATGGCTAGTTTTCGTAAACATATAAATGGATCATGGGAATACCGCATTCGCTATAAAGATCGAGTGACTGGAAAATATAGAGAAAAATCTAAGCGCGGATTTAAAACCAAGAAAGAAGCGCAGCTTGCAGCCGCAAAAGCAGAAATGGAAATTGATCAATATGGTTTTTCGGAGGACGGAAAAGAAAGAGTAGATAAGTATTTCGAAAAATGGTTGGAAGTTTACAAAAAACCAAATGTCAAACCGATAACTTATTCTGTCCAAGAAAGAAATGTGCGGCTAAACATACTGCCGCGTTGGGGGAATTACAAATTAAAGGAAATCAACAGGGCTGAATATCAAATATGGATCAATGAATTAAGAGGCCATTACAGCGAAGGAACTGTTAGAAGGATTCACAGCATTATGAATTCAGCGCTTAATGACGCTGTGCATGAATTTAGAATCTTAAGGGAAAACCCAATTACAAGGATCACAATACCAAAAGATACAGAAAAAAGAAAAGAAGTTAAATTTTTCACACGCGAACAATTGGACAAGTTTTTAAAAGCGGTTAAAACCCCGCAAAAAAATGCTAAATATCAACATTCTATACAGTATTTCGCTTTATTTACCTTGATGGCTCGGACAGGCTTAAGGATCGGCGAGGCCTTAGCTTTGACTTGGGATGATATTAATTTCGAGAAAAAAACTCTTACCGTAAATAAAACATTGGTTTATCCGGTAAACTCTTCTCCATACATTTCGACGCCTAAATCGAAAAAAAGTGTACGAACAATTAAACTTGATGACATTGCGATCCAGGTAATGAAAAAGCATAAAATCAATCGAAATGAAGTTTGTTTGATGTATAAAAACTACAAAAGACCATCAACAAACATTGTTTTCTTCCAACATGACGGACGGTGGTTACGAACAAATGTGGTGAGAGAATATTTCAAAGAAGTTTGCAAGCGGGCAGATTTACCAATTTTATCACCCCATGCTTTGCGGCATTCGCACGCTGTTCATTTATTAGAAGCCGGGGCAAATATTAAGTATGTATCCGAACGACTTGGCCATGCAAGTATAAAAACAACCGCTGACACCTATCTGCACATCACCAAAAAGATCGAGGATGATGCATTAGAATTGTATCAGCGGTACACCCACAATTTATAAAATTGTGGGTGAATTGTGGGTGTTTCGTTATAATTCATTGATAAATCGTTGATATATCAACGTTATCCTATGCTTCCTTCCATTTCAAATTTGATTAATCGGTTCATTTCTACCGCATATTCCATTGGAAGTTCCTTCGTAAATGGTTCGATAAAGCCCATTACGATCATTTCTGTGGCCTCTTCTTCGGAAATTCCGCGGCTCATCAAATAAAATAATTGTTCTTCCGACACTTTGGACACTTTTGCCTCATGTTCAAGCGAAATATTGTCATTTAAAATTTCGTTTGCCGGGATTGTATCCGATGTCGATTGATTATCCATAATCAGCGTATCGCATTCAATATTGGAGCGAGCTCCGTCCGCTTTCCGTCCAAAATGAACAAGACCGCGGTAGTTTACTTTTCCGCCATGTTTAGAAATAGATTTAGACACAATAGTAGAAGAAGTGTTTGGAGCTAGGTGAATCATTTTCGCTCCGGCATCTTGTACTTGCCCTTTTCCAGCGATTGCGATGGAAAGGGTCATTCCTCGAGCTCCTTCTCCTTTCAGAATAACAGCTGGATATTTCATCGTTAATTTGGAGCCGATGTTGCCATCAATCCATTCCATTGTGGCATTTTCTTCACACACGGCGCGTTTTGTAACCAAATTATAAACGTTGTTTGCCCAGTTTTGAATGGTCGTATAGCGGCAATATGCACCTTTTTTCACGAAAATTTCTACCACTGCACTATGAAGCGAATTCGTTGTATAGACCGGTGCTGTACAGCCTTCTACATAATGAACGCTTGCTCCTTCATCGACAATAATAAGCGTCCGTTCAAATTGTCCCATATTTTCAGAATTGATGCGGAAGTATGCTTGAAGGGGAGTATCCACTTTTACACCGGGCGGAACATAAAGAAAAAAGAGGATTATAGACCAATTAAGGCTATCACCCCTCTCATCTTAGGTGTATTGCTCTTTATTGTCGGAGTATCATCTGACTCTGACTCATCAACAAGTAAAAAAGAAGAATCAAAACCACAAGTTACCGAATCTAAAGAAGCTTCAACAACTCCATCCTTTTCAGCAGTGGATAAAGATTTTCCTACTTTTGCGAATGCCTATTATAAGCTTTCGCCAGATCAGCAAACAAGCGTTTATGATCAATCATTATATAACCATACAGTCACTTGGACTGGAAAAATTGTTGATTTTTTATCTGATTCAGTGATCGTATTCGGTGGTGGAAAATCAGGTTATAATGGGGAAGATTGGGAAACCTTAAGCACTACCAAAAAAGAATTGTTACCGTATGTGTTTATCGCTCAACTAAAAGATAAATCGCAGTTACATGACTTGAAACCTGGACAGCAGATAAAAATAAAAGGTGACATTGGATCAAGAGGAAATGTGAAGATGAATTATAATTGGAAACTTTATAATAGCGAAATTGTTAACTGAAAATACCTTTCTCTCCTTTATTTAGGAGGGATTTTTTATACAAAAAAATGGTCACTGAAGAGTATTCAGTGACCAAAAAACTGCTATGGAAAAGATGATTTTATTATAAATTATTTTTGTAACAAATAGACAATAATTTTTCTCTTGATAAGGTTTTTATTTTCCGCTGCCTTGAATCAATTCTCTTTCCAAAGCAACGTAGATTAGTCCAATCGCATCACTAGTTGTAAGTTCCCCTTTCTGTAATTTCATCCGCCAATCTGGACTAATGGCTCCAGGATCTTTATTCTCAAGACGTGATAATACAACAGCTGTACTGTTTACGATAGCTTGGTTAGTAAGAAGCAAAGACTCAATATCTTCCCTAACGGATAAAATTTTCTGAAAAAAAATTTTAAAAAGTGTTTACAAAGTTATCTTAGTTTGATATATTATAGATAACAAAGTTATCACATTTAAAACAAGGGGGAATGAAAGATGAAAAAAATAAACTTAAAGGAAGTGATGCTGCAGGCTTGGAAAATCGCTCGTGAAGGTGTTGCTAAGTTTGGCGGAAAGGTGAAGGAATATTTTGCGGAAGCTCTGAAAATCGCATGGGAGTTGGCTAAAGGTTTGAAAAACGTGAAGGATGTTGTGGTAGAAGCTACCGCTAACGATTGGATGAAATATGGAAAACATCGTCTTTACATAGAAGTTAAAATGCAGTTGGTTGAATTAAAAGAAGTGGCTGGACAAACAGTCGGAGCTATGCTCCGCATGTCACGGAAAATGTATTATGACTGGAAAGCAGAGAAAATGATTTGCTATGACTTTATTGGAAAAGACCTTTCACGTGCATCTGATGATGTTGTGAAATACATGAAAGATGAAATTATGAAAGCAGCTTGGTAGAAAGTGGAAGCATATCGCAAAATCGCTGAAAGTAAAGAAAAAGCAGTATCTGAAAGTCTATAATTGGGAGGAATAAACAATGAAATTGGAAAAAGTACTTTGGAAAAATGATTGTTACGATGAGGCATTTCTGATCGTTAAAGATCAAATTGAGGAAAGAGCTTGGGTTAGCGATCAGACTCTTATTATAGAAAATGTTGGCGTTTCTGCAGACGATTTGCAAAAACGGTTCTCTGAATTTGATGAAAGTATTCAAGATGTATATGAAATGGAAGAATTCCTTGAAAGCATTGGTTTTGAAAATGCAGAAGTTTCATCGGCTGATGAATTTCCTGCGATCGAAAATAAACTTGCTTTTGACTGCTACGAGCAGCAATTTTTTAACCTTGCTGACGCCGAATCAATCAAGGTTTATGAATGGTGGGATGGAAACAATTTTAGAACTTTTGTGTTAGACGAAAACACAACCGAAACAGAACTTGTCATCACTGAAGCGTTTGTTGATCTCGATGAATGGGATGGAAGAAATCATGTTACCGGTGGAATCGGCGAGCATCAAAGGTTATATAAAGTCCTTGAAATGGACGGATCCGATGTTCAAAACAATGATGTATTTTTGTTAAACAAATTGTCACAATGGCAAGGCTCTCATGAAACTGGTGAAATCATGGACCTTGATGAAGTGCGACAACATCTCAAGGACATCGGTCGTGATGTAGAAAAGTACATGTTTGAAATCGGAAAATTGTCGGGGGAGTAATTCCCCCTCTTGTTGGCATCAAAGAGTTTGCTGAAATGATAGGGTGGGAAAAAGCCCGTCTTAGTACAAAGTACTCACGTCAGCAAGAGGGGAGAAAAGTAAAGGATCCGCTCCCTGAACCTGTTCAGATTTTAGCTGCCACTCCAGTTTGGACTGTGGAGCAGGCTGAGAAATATAAAAGAAGTTTGAAAAAATAAATAGATATGCCCCTCTCGAAAGAGAAGGGCCTTTTTATTTTCCACTGCCTTGAATCAGTCCACGATCTAAAGCGACATAAAGCAACCCAATAACGTCATCCAAAGGAATTCCGCCTTTTTGAGCTTTGGTATACCAATCTTTGCTGATTCCATTCGGATCCTTCTGAGATAGTCTCCCAAGCACTCGTAAAGTAGCATTCATTAATTCAGTATTAGATGGTTGATACATTCTAATTCCTCCATTCTTTGTATTGTTCTGTGTAGTGGCTGCTGTTTGTGCTTTTCCCCCGATAAACCAGTCCAACGTCTTTTTCCCAACAAGCTGATTTAAGTCAACAGGTCCGTTGACCCCTGCTACTCGTCCATTTTGTGTGTATTGCCATAAATCAGCTTCCATTTTTGGCTTTGGACCAGTGGGTAAACCTTTATCTTTAAGTGGATAGCGAGGAATCCAGAGAAAATCCGCCCTCACTTGGTCCATTTTATGGTCGTAATAAAATGAATGGCCGGTATATAGACCGACCTTTTCCACTCCATGTGCCTTCATCCGATCAATGAGAGCTTGAGTGGCCGGTACAATGTCGGCAGCGTTTTTCGTCGTGATTTCTTCAACGTCAATAACAAAGAATTTTGAGTCCTTGTCCATTCTCTCGAATGCACTATCAGCTTCAACTCTTGCGTCATTGATACTGACAAATTGAGCATAGGCATACGTTCCGAACGGAACCCCATATTTTTTACATCCAGCAACATGATTTTTATATTCCTTATCGGCCTTGTTACTACCGTATTGAACTCTAAGGATTGCCAAGTCCACCTCTTTGGCGAACTTTGCGTAATCCACATTGGTTTGGCAATAGGAAAGGTCAGCAATTTTTCCCGTCACTTTTTATCGTCTCCTTTTTGTTTCAATACTTCTACTGCATTTTTAAGTTGCTCCGGTATAGGTAGCCCAATCACTCCGATATTTTCGATGACACTTAAAGCTTCATTAGCTAGATAAAAGAAAATAGCTGCATCCCTTAAAACATGTGAATCACCCAACGCGGTATCCACTAAATGAGCGACAGCCACGATCGCAAAGATGGACACCTTTTTGGCTATCCCGATTAAACCAACTTCAGATGATAATTGACCTTTCACTGCCGCGGCCATCACTCCGGATATGTAATCAATCACAATAAAAGTTAATAGAATCGATAGCAAGGCACTCCACCCTCCAAAAAAATAAGAGGCTAGAGCGCCTCCTATAGCAACAATTGTTTTAATGATGTTTTCCACTTAGCTTTCCTCCTTTTAAGGAAAAATAAAAAAGCTATCAAAAGAAAGTTTAAAAAATGAGTTGAAATATAAATCTCCACAATAAATATCTTGCATAACCACAATAAGCGAATAAACCAAGAAAGAAAAAATTAACAAATACAGACCACCAATCAAGTTTTAACTTAATCACACCCGTCACGGTGAACAGGATTATTAAATTTGTACAGATGAGATCCGAATCCAGCATCCCAGTAACCGAATTCATCATCATCTAATTTCCAAATTGCAATTGAGCTAATTCCTTGTTCTTTTAACCACCGTATTCGATTCTGGAATGTATCTGGAGCCTGAAACCAGGCCTCTCCGCCATTTTCAAGATAACAATGCCACTCGTCAGCATCATTGTCAATTTCTACCGGTCTTTTCACGTCCATTTTCATTTGAATCTCTAAAATATTCTGTTCCGCATTAAATTCAGGGGACCATACACAACCAAATACACCTACACCGCCGGCTATTTTATATGTCGGTACACCCATTTTAATTAGTTCCGTGTACCGTCTCTTAAAAAGAGTCATGTCGGATATAGGTCCAGGACCCGTCCATGAGCCATGATCCAAATAGGTCATCGGGCTGATCATGTCAACAACTTTTGCTATTTTTACATAGTCGAACCATTCTGCCCAGCTTGGGTCTGCCGCAAAAGGATAAGGGGCAGCCACAAAAATATTCTTTCTATCAGAATCAGTTCTAAATCTTTGCGACAAAGCTCGAAACCAATCGGTAGCTCTGTCTCTTAATTCGGGAGGAACTTCTTCAAAGTCTATAGCGATGCCGTCCCAGCCTTGTCCCCGGATGACTTCTTCGATACGGTCGATACTTGTCTGTGGATTATTAAAAATATTGTAAACTATGGCTGGGTCAAAATCGTTTAAGCCATAATTTCCAAACATAGCATATACTTTTTTACCCTTATTTTTAAACCATTGCCAATCCGGGTTAGGTTGACCTGATATATTTAAATCAGCGTCAAAATTATATGCATCAAAGACTCCGACATCAATATCGCGCCAATTTTCCCGGAGAGAGTGACATCCCCAATCCCGATAGATAATATAAGCATAAACATCGATTTTCTCCGTATTTCTGGATGGAGTAAACTTTTCAAGTGTGTTTAATGTTAAAACTTCTTCAAATGATGAAGTGAGCTCGTCATTAACCATCATAATCCGAGGGATTTGATTCAAGTCATCAACGGCGGCTTCGTTATGGTTTTCTCTCGTATCAAGAACACCTTGATAAATCGTAAATTGGAGATCCATACCAGCTGCTTTTTGAATAGCATTTAGTTTATCTTGATACGCACCAAATGGAAAAGCGATTGCA
>JADBKC010000065.1 GCA_014896555.1 Caryophanales bacterium
CGGGTCCCCTTTTAAATTTGTCACAATTCCACCCGTTTCTTCCACAAGAATTTTTCCAGCGGCAAAGTCCCATGGCATGAGCCTCATCGTAATATAACCATCTAATCGTCCAGCTGCGACATAAGCAAATTCTAATGCTGCTGTTCCGTAAGACCTCGTTCCTCGCACCGTTTTGGCCAATGAAATGAGCGGCTCTGGATCCATTCTTTTATTCTGAACCAGCCATGTAGCATTTAAAGCAATAATAGCTTCTTCCACTTTGACAGGAGTCAGCTTTTTGAGCGGCTTGCCATTTAAAAAGGCACCTTTTCCTTTTTCGGCATAATAAAGTTCGTCTTGTGCCACATCATAAATATATCCCAACCGCCCGATTCCGTTTTCAAAAATTCCGATGGATATAGCGAAATGCCGCTGCTGATAAATAAAGTTCATAGTCCCGTCAATCGGATCAATAATCCACACGATTCCATCCAATGTCTCAAGCTTATCCCCAAAACCTTCCTCGCCTAGAATTGCATGATCTGGATAGTTTTGTTTAATTTTTTCGATAAAAAATTGTTCAGTCTCTTTATCTATATTGGTCACTAAATCGTTTGGATTAGACTTCGCTTGAATATCCAATGTGTCAGCGAATGATGTTCGTATCTTGTCCCCAGCCTCCTCAAGCCATTGTTTCACATGATCGTCTATTTCATTCCATATCGTCATCTTGATTTCCTCCAAACCGGATAAAGTAATACGACTCTTTTTCCTCATTACATTACGTTGTAGAAAACGTATTGAACGAGTAGACTCCCCAGCCATTTTCACATCCTAGTACCTGTTAAGCTTGTTCAGAAACAGATCGTCCAATCCATCGCCTTATACAAAATGTATTCACAGGACATTCGGTTCTCTAGCCACAGCAAAAGGCTGTTCCATATGGGAAGGGATTAAAATGCCAAAGGATTCCTGTCTCGCAAATCATGGCTAAAATCTTCTCATCATTTGAAGGCTAAACCCGCATCTTTGTTATCTTCTAGCTTAACGAATATTAGTCGGCTGTCAAGTTTTATGAAGGTATGGCACACTCTTGCCCTTTCCATCCTCATTTCCTTTAAACCATTTTTTCTGAGCAGAACTCTATAGAAATGACAACACACATTTAGAAATGGATAAAAATTGGTTTTCCGATTTTTGCGAATTTCACATAAAAAAGGCCCTTTAGTCGCTTGTTCAGGGTCCGCTTTCTTTATAACTCTGTCATTTTCTTCTGACTTCCCTATTTTTTATAACAACGATTCTAATCTTACGAATTCTTGACGCCAATCTTTTAGTTTTGTTTTAATATTGTCCATCTTTTCTTTATCGTTTTGCTCCATAGCTTCAAACAGAACGGCCAATTCATAATCCAATTCCATTCGAATGACTGACAGCTTTTCTTGTGTTATTGTTCTCATTTTCGAGTTATTCATCAAATGTTTCATTTGAGAAACACTCCTTTAGTTATCGAAATCAACTTATGGCTAGTACATCATATGAAATTAGCATGAAAACTTGTAACAAAAATGTTTCACTATCTAAAAGAAAACTTAATTTTAAAAGCCTTTTTATGATAAAATAGGTTCAATTCATTTAGGAGGCACAAAGATGAATTTTACCGGTTTTTCGAACGAAGATTTTCAAGTATTTCAAGTTCCGGGCTTGGATGCTCGAATGGAGGCGATCAAAAGACTCGTACGTCCAAAACTCGAATTGTTAGGAAAACACTTTGCGCCGACGTTAAGCACTTTAACAGGAGATGAAATGTTTTACCATGTAGCAAAGCATGCTCGCAGAACCAAAAATCCGCCTAATGATACATGGGTGGCTTTTTCCTCTAGTAAACGTGGATACAAAAAGCTCCCGCACTTTCAAATCGGCCTTTGGGAAACGCATTTATTTATCTGGTTCGCTGTCATACATGAAGCTCCCAATAAAGATCAAATCGGCGCTTCTTTTCAAAAAGAAATATCCACGATACGAAAATCGATTCCTTTGCATTATGTATGGTCCGATGATCATACGAAACCTTATGCAATCAAGTCGAATGAACTGTCCGACCAAAAACTGGTTCAATTGTTTGAAAGGCTCCAATTTGTTCAAAAAGCGGAAGTCCTTTGCGGCTTGCATATTCCCAAGGAGAAGACCGTAAATTTAAACGGCACGGACCTTTTATCTATTATAGAAGATGTCTTTGTTCATGTAATCCCGCTGTACAAACTGTCACTCAGACAAATCGCGATTTCACCCGACAATAGTACGGCGCATTTATAGAATACAGGCTTGTTCGGCGTTAGCTAAATAATAACAGTAAAACTGCTTATTCTGATTTAAGAAAAGGCGGTTTACAGAATGATGTTGCGGTAAATCTGTTTATTTCAGACGGGAAAAAGGAGAACGCATCACGCAAAGGCTTTTTCATAATTTCTTTCAAATCCTCTAAGATGAACAAACGCCTTCATCGATAGGTTTAACATCACTACAAAGGGCTATGCCCCTCCTGCTAAAGATGCAGAATCTAAAACAGCAGGATTTGAGGCCTAGCCCTTTTGTTATTACTTCTTTTAGTTCATTAACACCTTTTCACCTGGTTTTAAGGATTTCATCTTTTTGACAGCGTGATAAGAAGAATAGCCGCTCGACTCTTCAAATTCGTTGCAAAGCTTTTTTTCTTCCGATTTGCTCGGCACGATTTCTTTAAAGCGGCGATAAGCAGCCATCAACTCGTCTCGTTCAATTCCCTTTTCATAAGCTTCTTCAATCGCTCGAAAAAATTTAATCACATCAATGACTTCTTGAGTGGACCAATCAAATGAAAACGGATAAGAATATTCCTTCATATTATTTCACCTGCATTCTATTTTGCTAACTTTAGTATGCCCATTTTTGGCGAATATCCTCCGCTTCTCCTATCATTCTGTCTATTAACTCTTTGACAGACGGAACATCCTTAATCAATCCCATCACCTGCCCAGCCCATGCAAAGCCAGAATCCGCTTTTCCTTCATATATAAAACGCTTATTGGCTTCACCGCTTATGTATTCTTTCAGCTGTTCATAGCCTCCATTTTGTTTTTCGATTTCCAAAATTTTTTCTGTCCAGCTGTTTCTAATGGCCCTTCCTGGAGCACCTAAAGTTCGTTTAATGACCACAGTGTCATTTTCAGTCCCTTGAATAAGGTAGTTTTTATATAATTCGGAGGCATGAACGCATTCTTTTGTAGCGATAAACCTTGTACCCATTTCAATTCCTTCTGCCCCAAGACTGAGAGCAGCCATAAGTCCTCTTCCATCGCCAATTCCACCCGAAGCAATGACTGGGATGCTGACGCTATCAACCACTTTTGGCGTCAATACGAATGTTCCGATATCATTCTTTCCTAAATGCCCCCCGCCTTCTTGACCGACGACCATAACAGCATCCGCACCAAGTTCTTCTGCTTTCTGCGCCTGCCTTACGGCCGCTACTAAGACAAGCTTTAAGACATCTACTCCTTTAAGCTGTTCGAAAATAGGAGCAGGGTTTCCACCCGTCATGGAAATGACCGGCACTTTTTCCTCCACAGCCACTTCTAAAAAATGAGAATAGGCACGATTATGCTGTCCAATTGCAAAATTGACTCCAAAAGGTTTATCCGTTAATTCTCTTACTCTCCGAATTTCCTTCCGCAAATCTTCCGGTTTTTCTAACGACATGGCCGTAATTTGACCTAATCCACCAGCATTGGAAACGGCGGCTGCCAGTTCAGAATAGGCAAGATGGGCCAATCCGCCTTGTATAATGGGGTATTCGATCCCTAACAATTTTGTTACACGAGTTTCCCAATTCATGATAATCCCTCCCGATTCTTTTCTATTCTACTTTTACCCTTTAAAGTCCTTTTTCTTTTCACAATTGGTTACAAATAAAACTAGGAAAATCCCAACTCCCATGCTATAATTCATTTGTTTTAGCTTACATGAAGAGGTGATTGTTGAATTGTCCCAGTTTGATACACCATTGTTTACAGCGTTAGTCCAGCATGCAAAGAAAAATCCTGTACAATTCCATATTCCCGGACATAAAAAAGGAGCGGGAATGGATCCGGAATTTAGAGAATTTATCGGCGAAAATGCATTATCCATTGATTTGATTAATATCGCTCCACTTGATGACCTTCATAATCCAAAAGGCGTTATCCATCAGGCGCAAAAGTTGGCGGCCGAAGCATTTGGAGCTGACTATTCATTTTTTTCCGTTCAAGGAACAAGCGGAGCCATTATGGCGATGGTTATGAGCGTTTGTGGACCAAGCGATAAAATCATCATTCCTAGAAATGTCCATAAGTCGATCATGTCCGCCATCGTTTTTTCTGGTGCCGTTCCGATCTTTATCCACCCAGAAATTGATGGCCGTCTCGGTATTTCTCACGGTATAACAGCTGATGCAGTGGAAAAAGCGTTAAAACAGCACCCGGACGCTAAAGGTGTTCTGGTCATTAATCCTACTTATTTCGGTGTTTCCGGTGATTTGAAGAAAATTGTAGAGATTGCCCACTCTTACAATGTTCCCGTTTTAGTGGACGAAGCCCATGGTGCCCATATCCATTTTCATGATGATTTACCTATTTCGGCTATGCAAGCCGGGGCAGATTTAGCGGCCACAAGCGTTCATAAATTGGGAGGTTCTTTAACACAAAGCTCGATTTTAAACATCCGGGAAGGGTTAATCTCCGTTAATAAAGTACAATCGATCATGAGCATGCTGACGACAACGTCAACATCCTATATACTGCTTGCCTCTTTGGACGTTGCACGGAAACACCTTGCCACTGAAGGAAAAGCACTTTTAGACCGAACGATTGCACTTGCGGAAAACATTCGAAAACAAATTAATGAAATTCCTTATTTGTACTGCGTAGGAGAAGAAATTCTCGATTCAGAAGCTGCCTTTGACTACGACCCGACAAAACTGACTATTTCTGTAAAGGATTTAGGGATTTCCGGATATGATGCGGAAAAATGGCTTCGAGAGGTTTACCAAATTGAAGTGGAGCTATCCGATTTATATAACATCCTCTGCATCATTACAGCAGGCGATACAGACAAAGAAGGAACCATATTAGTCAATGCGCTGAAACATTTATCGAAAACGTTTCAACATGAAGCAGAAGAAAAGCATATAGAAGTATTGCTTCCGGATATTCCTCTTCTTGCCTTAACCCCTAGGGATGCTTTTTACGCGGAGACAGAAATCGTTCCTTTTGAAAAATCAGCTGGCAGAATCATAGCTGAATTTGTGATGGTCTATCCTCCGGGTATTCCCATCTTTATACCAGGAGAAATTATTACAGAAGAAAATTTAGCCTATATTCGAAAGAACATGGAAGTGGGATTGCCTGTCCAAGGCCCAGAAGACCCGGAATTAAAAACATTAAGAGTCATAAAAGAATTCGAAGCTATACGATAGATCGATTGGACCGCTGCTTTTAATGGTCCTTTAGCATAGTGCTGATAATGCCGAAAAAATGGCTAATATTTTATTTTACAGACGCAAATAGAGACCATCCAAAACATTATTCAGAAAATGAAAATCTTTAACGATAGCAGCTATCTATGACAATTGATAGGCTGAAGACATATGCCGAGATGGATATCCTAACGATGATAAACAGTCCATTCATTTCGTTTCAATTTATCATCGTTTGAAAACGGAAGGTATTTCCCCTTCCGTTTTTTTAGATGAAAAACCCCCTGGTAGACAACTTTAAAGATCCATCCAATTTTTTGAACGATTTCTCATGGCAATGCCGAAAGCAAAAAAATCTTAAACTTACATTTTTGATTCAGATTCAAAACACTTTTTCAACTGAATGTACCTGTTTCGATTGAATGAACTATTTTTCCAATTTATTCGTTCGATCTTTAAAAAACTCCCATTTTATACTCTACTGGTTACAAAAGACGTCCATTTTTCTTTCAATACAACCATACTCTCCGTTACAAATACCGGTTTATACGTATTAGGCACCTCATTTCCATTTGGATTGATCCAAATGGCGTTCATGCCCACATTCGTCGCACCTTCTATATCGTTGATCCAAGAATCACCTATATAAACGGCTTGCTCTGGAGCTATGCCGTAATGGGAAAGCGGGAGAAGAAAGGCTTCTCGTTGTGGTTTTTCATATCCCGTTTCTTCAGATATAAACATTTCCTCCTCCGTAAACAAATCGAATAGATTCAACTTCTTGAGTTTCGTTCGCTGTTCGCTAGATTTTCCATTTGTGATGATCCCCACTTTATAGCTTTTCTTCAATTCTTGCAGGAACGAATAAACCTCTTCTTCAGGTTTTAATAGGTAGATCAGTCGACTGAAAAATTCTTGAAAAAAATGATCCGCATCTTCTGCACAAATATCTCGATCAAAGTGTTTAAGTGCATGAATGAGACGCTGCTGCCTCACTTCGTCCAAGGAAATTTGCCCCTCTTGGTGCAGCTTCCAAAAATAATGGTCATAATGTCGATAGTAGGAAAAAAACTCTTCAATAGGCAAATCTTTCGTAAGATCGGAACGGTAAAAAATATCCGTCGTTGCTTTGTTCCAATAGCTATCAAATGGAAACAACGTATTATCTAGGTCAAAGAGCACCAGTTCTATATTCTGTAACATCCCCTTCTCCTCCCATTGGATCATGTTAACATCTGCAACTATGGCGATACACAACCTTGGCTTTTACTCCATTTAAAGTTCTTTCTTTTTATATAATTCGACATGAACCTTTTATTTCCTATAAATTTTTCATATTTTTGTTTTTTCTTTCAAAATGGTTCTACTTGACTGATCAAGAGTAATATGAAAATGTGTTTCTTTTCACACTAAAAGGAAAAAGATAAGCTGTCATTTCTTTGTTTCCATATTTGAAAGGTTTTTCTTAATGGGTTTCTTGCTGGAGTGAGGGTACTATTATTTTTCTGCAAATTCTGCAAAATGCTACGTCATAAACGTTTTCATTGCAAAAACAGGGAGAGATACACTGTGTTGAAACAGTTTTTATAACAGGAGTATTTTCCAACACAAAACAGAGAAAATGGCAAAAAAAAGCCGGCATAAAGCCGGTAATTCTATATGAAAGTAAAGGTGATGATAAATGAATGAAGAAAACTAAAATGGTGGGAATATCACTTAGTCGTCTAGTTCTTCTTCTTCGTTGCAGCCACAATCAGAATATAAAACAGTTACTTTTTCATCTTCAAAATGATCAATGGTCGATAGGCAGGATTTGCAAACAATGATCCCCATCCGTCCAACATCCTTTCGTGATAAATTTGTAAGCGGTTCCTCTCTCTGAATCTATAATAATATAACACATTTCATTTTTCAAGCTTATTTTGTATGTCACATTAAAAAAATAAAGGGGTCAGACCCCATTGACACTTTAAAGTGTGAAAGGGGGCTGAAATACTAGATCAAGTGCATATTGGATAAGCGCAAATGCCGTTAGACTAGAGATTGTAATTAATACTACATTCTTGTTGGAAGGAATAAATTTTTTCGCCACTAAAATCCCTAAATATAGAAAAACCAAAAACATCAACCATTGAAAGCGGTCACGGTCACCTTCAGACAACCACGCTGCTAACATGTAACCGCTCCATATCATTAATTGCAGCAAAAAAACGAAATAAAATGCCATGTTCGTCCACTCTTTTCTAATACATACTTAGGCTTGACCCGCCCCGACAGAATTACTTCATTATATGAATGGAAAAACGTAATTTAAAACCACTAGAATAAGAAAAAACCCTTAGCACGCTGAATCGTGCTAAGGGTTTTTCCAAACAGATTATTTTACAAGATGAATAGGTGTTCCTAAAGCAACTTCTGCTGCTTCCATCGTAATTTCCCCTAATGTCGGGTGAGCATGAATGGTCATGGCAATATCTTCTGCTGTTACACCTGCTTCAATCGCCAAGCCTAATTCAGCAATCATATCCGAAGCTCCAGGTCCTGCAATTTGAGCACCAATGACAAGACCGTCTTCTTTACGGGTAACTAATTTCAAGAAGCCGTCCGTGCTGTCAAGCGACAAAGCTCGTCCATTTGCAGCAAATGGGAATTTAGCGGACACAATCTCAATTCCTTCTTCTTTCGCTTGTTGTTCTGTATATCCTACTGTTGCTAATTCTGGATCAGAGAAAACAACAGCAGGAATGGCCAAATAGTCAATTACATCCGATTTTCCGGAAATAGCTGCTGCTGCAATTTTTCCTTCATAAGAGGCTTTGTGTGCAAGCTGCGGTCCTGGGACAATATCCCCGATAGCATAAATGTTTGGAACATTAGTACGACATTGTTTATCAATTTTGATAAGACCTCTTTCTGTTAATTCAATGCCGACTTGCTCGAGTCCCAATTCATCTGTATTAGGTCTGCGGCCCACTGTTACTAATACGTAATCGGCTTCGACAGATTTTTCTTCTCCTTTTACTTCATACGACACTACAACACCATCTTCTTTTTCTTCGACACCTTTAGCCAACGCATTTGTAAAAATTTCAGCACCTTTTTTCTTCAAATTGCGTTTAACAAGGGCTGACATTTGTTTTTCAAAATTAGGAAGAATTTCATCGCCGCCTTCAAGAATCGTCACTTTTGTACCAAAGTTAGCAAAAGCGTTTCCAAGTTCTGTGCCGATATATCCTCCGCCTATTACAACCAATTTTTCCGGTACTTCTTCTAGCGCAAGGGCTGAAGTAGAATTTAATACACGTTTTGAAAATTTAAAGGCCGGAATTTCGATTGGACGAGAGCCTGTTGCGATAATCGCATTTTTAAATGTATATGTTTGTGCAGATTTCTCATCCATCACACGAAGAGTGTTCGCATCAACAAAATACGCTTCGCCTTTTACAATCTCAACCTTATTCGCTTTTAAAAGGGTCGAAACGCCGCCTGTTAATTTTTTGACAACGCTTCCCTTCCAAGATTGCACTTTTGAAAAGTCAACCGTCACATTTTCAGCTTTAATTCCCATAGAATCGGAATGCAACGCATCATGAAAACGATGACTGGCTGAGATCAACGCTTTTGAAGGAATGCAGCCGACGTTTAAACATACGCCTCCTACATGCTCCTTTTCCACAATGGTTACTTTTTGTCCTAGTTGAGCAGCACGGATTGCAGCGACATATCCGCCAGGACCTGCGCCAATGACAATAGTGTCAGTTTCAATTGGAAAATCTCCTACTACCATTTTGATTACGCCTCCATTAGTAATAATTCTGGATCGTTCAATAGACGCTTCAAATGGTTCAGCGCATATTGAGCGGTTGCTCCGTCAATCATACGATGATCGAAGCTCAATGATAATGCTAACACAGGTGCGGCTACAATTTCACCATTTTTTACTATAGGTTTTTCAGAAATTCTTCCGATTCCTAAAATCGCTACTTCTGGGTGATTGATAACAGGCGTAAACCATTGTCCTCCAGCAGAACCAATATTCGTGATTGTGCAAGAGGCACCTTTCATTTCATCAGGAGAAAGTTTTCCTTCACGTGCTTTTGCAGCAAGTTCTTGAATCTCTGCAGAAATAGCAAACATCGATTTGCGGTCTGCGTGTTTTACAACAGGAACTAGCAAGCCTCGTTCAGTATCAGCTGCGATCCCGATATTGTAATAATGTTTATGGATGATTTCCCCTGCTTCATCGTCAAGAGATGTATTTAAAGCCGGAAATTCGCGTAATGTGCTCACTAGCGCTTTCACTACATATGGGAGGAATGTAAGTTTGATATTCTTTTCTGCTGCCACTTCCTTGAATTTTTTGCGGTGAGCAACTAGTTTTGTCACATCTACCTCATCCATTAAAGTAACATGTGGAGCAGTATGTTTGGAATGAACCATCGCTTTTGCAATCGCCTTTCGAATTCCGTTCATTTTTTCGCGAGTTTCTGGGAATTCTCCTTCCAAGACAACTTTTTGGCTAGGAGCGGCTACTTCGGCTGCTTTTTCTTCTGTTGTTGTTGATGTTGTTTGTTCTACAGCAGCCGGACGTGCATCCCCGCTTAAAAATGCATCAATATCCTCTTTCAAAACGCGTCCATTTTTGCCGGAACCTGTTACTTGATGAATGTCCACACCTTTTTCACGAGCATATTTACGCACTGATGGCATTGCGATTACACGGCTGTTGGAGTCAACTTTTTCTGGTTGAGCAAAAGGCTTTGGAGCCTCTTGTTTTGCTGTTTTTTCTTCTTGAACGTTTTGAGCCGGTTCAGTAGAAGATTCTCCTTTTGATTCTTGATTTTCTCCTCCAGCATTGTTATCGCTATATCCCGGCGCATCAAATGTGATTAACACATCTCCAACGACCGCAACATTTCCTTCTTCTACAAGGATTTCTTCTACCGTTCCATCCACCGGAGAAGGAATTTCAACCACTGCTTTATCGTTTTGCACTTCACAAAGTACGTCATCTTCACTTACTTTATCTCCAGGTTTTACATACCATTTAACGATTTCACCTTCGTGAATACCCTCACCAATATCCGGTAATTTAAATTGAAATGCCAATGTATTCACCCTCCTAAAAATTGTCTAGTTCCGTAAAAGAGGGGAGCATAACCCATCCTCATAACGGTCCTCCATTAAAATTCGAGCACTTTTTTAGCTGTTTCGACAATGTCTTTAAAGTTTGGCAGCCACACCGATTCAGCTTGTGAAAAAGGATAGACTGTATCCGGAGCAGTTACTCGAAGAACAGGCGCTTCTAAGCTGAGAATCGCTCTTTCATTAATTTCCGCTACAACATTTGCAGCTATACCTGCTTGTTTTTGTGCTTCTTGAACAACAATCGCCCGATTCGTCTTTTCAACGGAAGCAACAATCGTTTCCACATCAAGAGGGCTAACCGTTCTTAAATCAACAACTTCTGCCGAATATCCTTCTTTTTCAAGTTCTTCAGCAGCTTTTAACGATTCATGTACCATCGCTCCATAAGCAATGATGGAAATGTCTTTTCCTTCACGCTTCACATCTGCTTTACCAAGAGGAACTGTATACTCACCCTCAGGAACTTCTTGGCGGAAAGAGCGATACAGTTTCATATGTTCCAAGAATACGACCGGATCATTATCACGAATAGCTGAAATTAAGAGTCCTTTCGCTTCATAAGGTGTAGAAGGTATTACCACTTTCAATCCAGGTTGCTGCGCTACTAGCCCTTCTAAACTGTCCGCGTGCAATTCTGGTGTATGAACGCCACCGCCAAAAGGAGCGCGAACGGTAATTGGCATAGGATATTTTCCGCCTGAACGATAACGGTAACGAGCCATTTGACCACTAAGGGAGTCCATCACTTCATAGACGAATCCAAAGAATTGGATTTCAGGAACAGGGCGAAATCCTTGAAGAGCAAGCCCAATGGATAAACCTCCTATTCCAGATTCCGCTAACGGAGTATCAAACACCCGTTCCTCCCCAAATTCTTTTTGAAGGCCTTCTGTTGCACGGAAAACCCCGCCATTTACGCCGACATCTTCACCAAAGACTAGAACGTTCTCATCATTCTTTAATTCCGTACGCAGCGCATCATTAATAGCTTGGATCATTGTCATTTGCGGCATGGCTTACTTCGACTCCTTTTCTTTATAAAATTCATATTGTTCTTTTAAATTGTATGGAAGCTCTTCGTACATTATCGAAATCAAATCGGTTACTTTTTGTTTTGGAGCTTCATCCGCTTTTTTAATAGCGGCTTTAATTTCTTCTTTTGCTTTTTCGATTGATTCATTTTCCATTTCTTCGTTCCACAATCCTTTACCTTCAAGGTATTTGCGGAAACGTACAATTGGATCTTTCCTTTCCCATTCCGTATCAAGTTCGGATGAACGATAACGAGTAGGGTCATCCCCTGACATTGTATGAGGTCCGAAACGATAACAAATCGCCTCAATCAATGTTGGCCCTTCACCGTTAATAGCACGTTCTCTTGCATCACGCACAGCCGCATAAACAGCCAATGGATCCATTCCGTCCACTTGAATGCTAGGGATTCCTGCCGCAACTCCTTTTTGAGCTATGGTTTTAGCTGCTGTTTGTTTTTCTCTTGGCGTAGAAATCGCAAATTGGTTGTTTTGAACAATAAAGATGGCTGGTGCTTTGAATGAGCCGGCAAAGTTGATTCCTTCATAGAAGTCCCCTTGTGAGGAACCCCCGTCGCCTGTATATGTAACAGCTACAGCCTTTTCTCCTCTCTTTTTCAATCCGAGGGCAATGCCAGCCGTTTGCACATATTGAGCGCCGATAATAATTTGTGGAGGAAGAGCATGAACTCCTTCAGGCATTTGTCCTCCCATATAATGCCCACGAGACCATAGAAACGCTTGCGAAAGCGGAACGCCATGCCAAATAATTTGCGGTACATCACGATATCCAGGGGCAATCCAGTCTTCTTTTTCAAGAGCAAAATGGGAAGCAATTTGAGAAGCTTCCTGGCCTGCCGTCGGAGCGTAAAAGCCCAGTCGACCTTGGCGGTTTAAAGAAATAGAACGTTGATCCAATATACGTGTAAACACCATCCGCCGCATCAGCTCTTGAAACTGTTCATCTGTTAATTCAGGAAGCGCTGCTTCGTTAACGACTTTTCCTTCCTCATTTAAAATTTGAAACATTTCAAATTGATCTTCTATCGTCTTTAGCTTCTTTTTCACATCAAGTGGTGCCTTGTTTGCTTTAGCACTCATTCTTGTCACCTCTTCCTTTCTTCCATAAAATGTTCATATTAGTAACAGAATACCCCAAATCATAGTTCCTAACCCCAACTTTGATGATGGTTGAGAATGGATTTGCCTATGTATGATAAAGCACCGCATCTGTATCATTATTTTTTTATTTTTTATTAGTACAATTTTCACTACACGAATTTAGTTTAAACCATTTTTCTTTTAAAAGTCAAACAAAATAGCGATTTTTCTTTAATGGTTTTTTTCTGTATTATTTAAATATAATTATCTGTTACATAAACACAGTTCGTTTTTTTTCTTCTGTTATATATAAGAAATGGATTATATTTTCGGCTAGAACCAACTCACGCACTCCCCTACCTTCTATTTCTGCTCCAAACTCTTATATTGAAAGATTGTCTTTCATTTGGATCTTCGGAAAAAATCTAGTTCCACTAGAAGCGTAAATTGGTTTTAAAAAATCATTCATCAACAGTCAACACATTATAAATGAGAGGACTTGACTATAGTGAATAATGAATCATGGAGAGGTTGTCGTTTTCGCATTGGACAAAACCATTAACAAATGAATGATCATTTGTTAGACTAAAATACAGCAGTTGTAAATTTCTGTCGAAAGGAGGAAATTTCATGATTACAATGAAAGATATCATTCGCGATGGACACCCAATTTTGCGAAAAGTCGCTGAGGAAGTTTCACTGCCGCCATCCGATGAAGATAAAAAAATACTAGAGAGTTTAATTGAGTATTTAAAAAATAGCCAAGATCCAGAAATCGCCAAACGATACGGATTAAGGCCCGGCATTGGATTAGCCGCTCCGCAAATCAACGTTTCAAAACGAATGATTGCTGTCCATGTGGAGGATGAAAATGAAAAACTTTATAGCTATGCGCTTTTTAATCCGAAAATCATTAGCCATTCGGTGGAAAGAGCGTATTTAGCTTCAGGGGAAGGCTGTCTATCAGTAGATAAGCCAATTCCAGGCTATGTACCCCGATATGCAAGGGTCACTGTAAAAGGGTACGACTCTGATGGAAACGAAATCAAATTGCGGTTAAAAGGACTCCCTGCAATTGTTTTTCAGCATGAGATTGATCATCTTAACGGAATCATGTTTTACGATCATATTAACAAAGAAAATCCATTCGCACCTATTGAAAATGCGGTTGCGATTTCACGCTGAAGACGAAATGAGACCATAGTCTATTAAACAATCGTTATCGAAGTCGAAAGAGTTTTTCATTTAGCATTTTAGTGGCTAGTATGGTAAAAAAGGCCTACCCTTTCCATCATCGTCATGAAAAAACTTCGGATCTTTTTTCACCCATAGCAGTATGGAAAGGGCATGACCTTTTTGGCTACTCGATGTTAGTTGCTGTCTGAAAAACGCGCTTTAAATAAGCTGCAGCATTTTTAATCCTTCATATATTCCATCCTCGGCAACATCTTTCGTGACGACATCTGCATGTTTTTTTACAGCGGGAAGTGCATTTCCCATCGCAATGCCTGTACCTACTGTTTGAAGCATTTCAATATCATTTAATCCATCACCGAACGCATAAACGTCTTCAATGCGAAATCCAAGCTTGGCAATCAACCTTTTGATGCCTTCCGCTTTAGAACCGCCGGCAGGCAGTACATCAACGGAATACTCATGCCAGCGAATGAAGCGGAAATCTGGAAAACGTTCTTCGTAATAATTCTCCTCCCCATGTTCGCAAAACAATAGCGCTTGGTAAATATTATGATTATGATAATAATGAGGACAGTATTCCGGATGTGAAAATTTCAATGCGCCCAAGCTGTTTCCTATGTAACGATGATGGGGTATATTCGATTTCATCGTTTTGTCGTTCATAAATACGAGTGGATGATTTCTTTGGTCTGCCTCTTTTTCAAGCTTCTCCATTTGTTCAATGGAAAAAGGCCGATGATAAATTACTTCGTTTTCAAACACAACGTACTGACCATTAAAACTGATAAAAGATTCAATTTCCAACTCTTCCCTCAAATTCCCAAACATAAACGGTGCCCGCCCGGTTGCAATCGCGGTGTACACTCCATTTTGCTTTAATAGCTGAATCGCTTTTTTCGTATTTTCAGGCAGTTTTTTTTCATGATCCAATAATGTACCATCTATATCAAAAAAGACAATTTTACTCATAAATCAAACTCCTCGCATAGAATCATTATTTGATGGTTACGGTAAACTACAAGCACCGTTTTGTCAAATAGGTTAAATGTTCCAAGTGTGAGTAAAATGTTTGTGGGAGAAATTCTTAGAATTCCCCGAGGAGGGGTT
>JADBKC010000066.1 GCA_014896555.1 Caryophanales bacterium
GCGGCTACGAGTGGCATGATGAATTATGGCTGTTGGAAAAAGAAAAAAATTATAAGACGAACCTATGTTCATATATGAAGTTCATCTTGGAATATAGCGAAAAAAGAGATGGTGATTTTTATTCTTATCGGGAATTGGCGGAAACGTTAATTCCGTATGTAAAAGAACAAGGGTTTACTCATATTGAAATTATGCCGATCACCGAGCATCCATTTGATCTATCTTGGGATATTAAACGACGAGATATTATGCGGTGACAAGCCGCTATGGAACCCCGCATGACTTTATGTATTTTGTGGATAGCTGCCATCAAAAGGTTTAGGGGTTATTTTGGATTGGGTGCTAGGTCATTTTTGCAAGGAAACGGATCAATATTTTGTGTTGAAAGACTTTTCGCCTTATGTGGCGATCCAAGAAAAAACCGGGCATCTCTATGAAAATGATCGAGATAAATGGCTGCGGATGATGGTCCAAAACATCTCGCAGTCCGGATATTTTTTAAGCGACAGAACCATTCAAGAATATGCCAAAGAAATTTGGAAGATTGGACAATATGAAAATCGAGACTACTCACGCTTTTTTCCGTCAAAGGATCCTCTATTGAAGTGTTTTGAATAATCCAATGTTCGGCGGGTGCCTTTTAGCAAGAATAAAGTCACTTTTATTAGACTGTTGTTTTGTTTTCACCGGCTCCCGCCAAGCTGGCATTCGACCATCTACTTTTTAGACAAATCCCCTCCGTCGCTTTCGAAAGCATTTTCTCTTTTTGTGAACGGCTGCTGCTCATCATCCAGACAAAAGTTCCGTTTTATTTTTGTACAAAGAAAAACCTGTCCCCATTGGAACAGGTTATAGGAAGTAACTGATGAAAAGCCCGATAGACAGCAAAAATCCAAAGATTGTATTCGTTTGTGCGGTGGCTTTCATGGCGGGCATCATTTGGATCGGTTTTGTTTTTCCGATAAAGCCTTTGACGGCTTTGACAGCTTTTGGCACACTAAAAAAAACAATCAATAGCCACGGAGAGGCAATTTGAAATAGGGCAAGGGCTGCTACCCAAGCATACGAAACAATAAACATCCCTTTTAGGAAACGGATGGCATTATCTCGACCGAGTAATATGGCTAATGTTTTTCTGCCGTTTTCTTTATCGCCATCTAAATCTCGAATATTATTGGCCAATAAGATGGAGCCGATCAAAATAGAAATGGGAATCGAGATAAGAACACTTGTAGAGGTGATAAAGCCTGTCTGGATGTAAAAGGATATTAAAATCATGATAAGTCCCATGAACAAGCCTGACGTCAATTCGCCGAACGGGGTGTAAGCAATCGGTTTCGGTCCGCCCGTATAAAGGTATCCTGCAATCATTCCAAGCGTCCCGACAGCCGCAATCCACCAGCTTGAATGTATGCAAATATAGACCCCAAGCAGTACAGATATGCCGCAAAGTGCAAAAGCCAGAGATATAACAGTCTTTGGTTTTATGCCATTTCGTACGATGGCTCCTCCAATTCCGACCGAGTGCTCCGTGTCCAGGCCGCGTACGTAATCAAAATATTCATTAAACATATTGGTAGCGGTTTGGATCAACAAACTAGCCGTCAGCATGGCAAAAAATAAGCCAAAGTGAATCGATGTATGTTGATAGGCGAGAGCAGTCCCTATTAAAACAGGAACAAAGCCGGCAGTCAGAGTGTGTGGGCGAGTTAGGCGCCACCAAACACGCCATCCTTTCTCTGGCTGTATGGCAGGAGTTGTATGCATTTCCATAGATGGATCTCTCCTTATGCTTCTAGTAAAAATAGCCTATAAAATATCCTATTCTCCCACCATCACTATAGAAAATGAAACAAAAGGTGTCAATCTTTTTTTACCGATTGATGAACGGGAGGGATGTTAGTGGCAGCATAAGAAACGCGCAGGAAAAGAAACAGCCGATTGAAAATCTCTGCTGCATCCTTCTGACTTTCGTCGTAATGCGAATGCCAACTTTTTCTTTAGCTAATTTTATGGTGGGTAAGCGTATTTTATTAATCTTTGGCAAGGTTAAGATATAATAAAAATGGAATTTTGAAATAAAGCGTTTCGTTGACTTTGAAAACAACAGAGGTGTATCTTTAAAGAAGCTTAAATGCGAGAATGTATTAAAGTATAGTTGAAGTGGAGGCTGTTTCATTGTTTATCAAAAGTCATCATCTTCCTGTTCCTTTTATGAGCAAATTGGAAAACACAAATAGGAAGAACCAAGCTATGCTTTTAAGTATAACAGAAGAAATCGATTCAATAGATCCCCTTGCTTTTTATTATGGCAATCATTCCATTTATTCAGGAGCACGTTTTTTTTGGAAAGACTCCGACCGTGAAACGATTATAGCTGGAGTGGGGAATGCAGCTATTATAAGAAGCGAAAAAGGGATTCAAGAAAGATATACAGAAATAGAGGATAAATGGAATCAATTATTCAAAGAAGCGGTGATCGAGAATTCCTACAAGGATGTGATGGGAACAGGCCCGATTTTATTCGGCGGCTTTTCTTTTGACCCAGGCACAATAAAGGAGGAAAAGTGGGCTCCGTTTTCTTCTGCTTATTTTGTTCTCCCTTCATTTATGGTAACGGTAAAAAAAGACCGTACATATTTGACTTCCAACGTGATTTATACGGCCCACGATGAAGAGGATTTCCTTGAAAAATGGATCATCCAAAAAGAAAAGGTCATTCGAAATGCGAAGGAAGTTCCAGAAAGAATGCCTGTCATTGGAAAGGTGGCTGAGCACGGCAGCAATGAATGGAAACAGGCCGTTGATAAAGCGGTTGAACACATTCGCCGTGATGAAACATTAAAAAAAGTGGTATTGGCCAGAATGTTAACCGTACAGTTTCAAGAAAGACCTTTGCTGGAAGCTGTAATAAAACGTTTATGGAAGAAGCAGAATGAAAGCTTCCTCTTCTCGCTCGAAGCGATGAATCATTGTTTTTTAGGTGCGTCTCCGGAAAGATTGGTCCAAAAGCGGCATGAAAATGTGCTTTCGACATGCTTGGCTGGTTCGATCCGGCGGGGCAAAGATTTAAAAGAGGACCAAAAGCTTGGACTAGTGCTAATGAAAGATGATAAAAATCGAAAAGAACATCAGTTGGTCGTCGATATGATTGGCAGCGTCATCAAAAACTTGTGTGAAAACGTTCAAATTCCCGAACAGCCTGAGCTGCTGAAGTTGAGTGATATACAGCATCTTTTTACTCCTGTTGTCGGAAAAACTCGTCGAAATATATCGGTGTTGCGGTTTGTCGAAAGATTGCATCCAACTCCTGCGTTAGGCGGACTGCCTCAGCAAGAAGGACTTGAAAAGATTCGACAATTAGAAGCAATGGATAGAGGTCTTTATGGCGGACCGATCGGTTGGATGGATGGCGACGGAAACGGAGAATTTGCAGTGGCTATCCGCTCTGGTCTTTTTCATGACGATCAAGCTTATCTTTACGCAGGATGCGGAATTGTAGCTGATTCAGAAGCGGAGAGTGAATATATAGAAACAAGCATTAAGTTTCGGCCAATGCTCCGGGCTTTAGGAGGAAACATCTATGAATAATGAATCATTGACATTGTATTTATTCCATTTCATCGATGAATTGACGAAAGAAGGAGTTAGCTACGTTGTCGTAAGCCCAGGTTCTCGATCGACTCCGATGGCGATGTTGATGGCAGAGCATCCTGATTTGCATTTGTATCTTCATATCGATGAACGGTCAGCAGGTTTTTTTGCTTTAGGAATGGCAAAAGCTTTGCGGAAGCCGGTTGCGCTGCTCTGCACATCCGGAACCGCTGCAGCCAACTATTATCCGGCTGTGGTTGAAGCCAAATATGCGCGTGTTCCGTTAATTGTTCTTACTTCTGATCGTCCGCATGAACTAAGGGAAACAGGGGCTCCGCAAGCGATCGATCAAAATCATCTTTACGGCCGCCATGTGAAATGGTTTGTCGATATGGCGCTCCCAGAAGCGGGGGATACGATGCTTCGCTATGCACGTTCGAATGCTGCTCGAAGCGTCTATATTGCGTCTCAAGCACCGATGGGTCCAGTTCATTTGAATTTTCCGTTTCGGGAGCCTCTTATTCCTGATTATGAGCATGCTTACGAATCTATCACACAATCTAGACGGCCCATTCAGCTTCAAAATGGTGTGCTTGAACTTCAGGAGAAGGAATTGGAGAGCCTGACGAATGAACTTGCTCGTTATGAGCGGGGGATTATCGTTTGTGGAGCGCTTGACTCCGCCGGTTTTTCGGAACAGGTCGTTAAGCTTTCGAAAGCATTAGGTTTCCCCATTTTGGCGGACCCGCTCTCACAGTTGAGAAGCAGCCTTTTTTTGTCAAAAGAAATTATAGATAGTTATGATTCTTTTTTGCGGGATCAAACCGTCCGGAATCTCCTTAGAGCAGATGTGATCATTCGTTTTGGTGCCATGCCGGTTTCCAAAGCGTTGACTTTCTTTTTGCAAGAAAACCGCAATGCTGAACAATGGGTGGTCGATGGCGGAGGGCTTTGGCGTGACCCATCTTATTCTGCTACACGAATGATTGCCTGTGAGGAAACATCTTTTTGCCGAAAATTATCTGAAAAAGTACGAAGAAACCATCATTCCCAGTGGATTGAAAAATGGATAGCCGTCAACGAAAAAACAAAAGAATGGATGCGCACCGTAAATGATGTCGAGTTTTTAGATGAAGGGAAACTGTTTTATCAGCTTCAGCACGTATTGCCTGAAGGCTCCACTCTGTTTGTAGGCAACAGCATGCCGATTAGAGATGTAGATTCCTTTTTCTTTAAGAATTCTAAACAGATTGAAATGATGGCGAACAGGGGAGCCAATGGAATTGACGGGGTCGTTTCCACTGCTATGGGGGCAAGCGTATTTAGGCAGCCGCTGTTCTTAGTCATCGGAGATCTTTCACTTTTTCATGATATGAACGGGCTTCTTGCAGCCAAACTGCATCGATTGAATGTGAATATTATTATCGTCAATAACAATGGCGGCGGTATTTTTTCTTATTTGCCCCAGGCAGAGCATCCAAAACATTTTGAAGAACTTTTCGGCACCCCAATCGATCTGGATTATTCGCTTGCCGCTGAAATGTACGGAGGGAATTATCAAAAAATATCAAGCTGGGATGAGTTTCAAGAGGCGGTTCAAAAAGCGGTTTCCCATGAAGGATTATCGATTATTGAAGTACCGACCAATCGGGAAAAAAATGTCATGGTTCATCGACAATTGTGGAACAATGTTTCCCGGGAAATAACTTCGATGCTGCTAGGTGAGAGAAAATGAATATGACGGTCAATGGCCGAACGTATTATTTCACAATCGCTGGAAAAGGAGAGCCGCTTTTATTTCTTCATGGATTTACCGGCGACCATACAACATGGGATGAAATAGCGGCAAAGATGCAAAAAGAATATCAATGCATTTCCATCGATATTCTCGGCCACGGCAACAGCGCACATCCGGAAAGCAGCGAAGAATATGCGATCGAAAAAATTGCTGGTGACGTGATCGAACTATTGTGCCATCTCAATATCCAGAAAATCAATGTGATCGGCTATTCCATGGGAGGACGGCTAGCCTTGACGATGGCGGTATTATATCCGAAAAGAGTAAAACGGTTGATTTTGGAGAGTTCTTCTCCCGGTTTGAAAACTGAGACGGAAAGGTCTGCGCGCAGAAAACGAGATCATGCATTGGCAGAAAAAATTTTGCAGGCCGGAATTCGTGCATTTGTAGATGAGTGGGAAAAGATCCCTTTGTTTGCTTCTCAGTCTCAATTGCCGATCGAGATCAGAAAAAAAATCCGCGAACAAAGACTTCGCCAACATCCTTTAGGACTGGCCAATTCTCTTATAGGGATGGGTACTGGTGCACAGCCGTCTTGGTGGAGCCAATTAGATCGTCTGGACATGCCGGTGCTGTTGATCACCGGTTCACTGGATGCGAAATTTAAAAAAATTGCCCAAGAAATGAAAAAAATGTTGCCGAATGGACGTTGGGAAGAAGTTGAAAGCGCTGGGCACGCAATTCATGTCGAAGATAGTCAAAAGTTTGGTACAATAGTGAATGAGTTTATTAGTTCTACATAAGGAGGAGAATGAAAATGGGGTTTCCTTGGGTTAAGGAACGCGAATACGAAGATATTATTTATGAAACTTATAACCACATTGCCAAAATTACGATTAACCGCCCGGAAGTCAGAAATGCTTTTCGGCCGAAAACGGTCATGGAAATGATCGATGCTTTTTCGTATGCTCGCGATGATTCTAATATTGGAGTCATCATTTTAACAGGTGCAGGAGACAAAGCGTTTTGCTCAGGCGGCGACCAAAAAGTCCGCGGCCATGGCGGCTATGTAGGAGAAGATAATATTCCGCGCTTAAATGTATTAGATTTGCAGCGTTTGATTCGTGTGATTCCGAAACCGGTTATTGCGATGGTAGCCGGATATGCCATTGGCGGCGGTCATGTCCTCCATGTCGTCTGCGATTTAACGATTGCGGCTGACAACGCGGTCTTCGGACAAACCGGACCGAAAGTGGGAAGCTTTGACGGCGGATATGGAGCTGGCTATTTGGCTCGCCTTGTCGGTCATAAAAAAGCAAGGGAAATCTGGTATCTCTGTCGCCAATACAACGCTCAGGAAGCATTGGAAATGGGTCTTGTCAATACAGTCGTTCCACTTGAAAAATTAGAAGAAGAAACGGTGAAATGGGCGGAAGAAATTTTAGAAAAAAGTCCTACGGCCATTCGCTTCTTAAAAGCGGCGTTTAATGCTGATACCGATGGCTTGGCCGGAATACAGCAATTGGCCGGCGACGCAACGTTGCTTTATTATACAACTGATGAAGCAAAAGAAGGACGCGATGCCTTTAAAGAAAAACGGAAGCCAAATTTTGGACAATTCCCGCGTTTTCCTTGATATCGTACAAGAATCACGAAGAAAGCTTGATGGAATTCCATCAAGCTTTTTTGAATCATAGAAAGGAGGTTTTCGTGTGGCCTCAGTATTACCCAATTTTTTGAAACAGCGGGCGTCACTAACTCCTGACCGTCCTGCTGTTCTTTTTCATGAACAGTCATATACGTTTCAAGACGTTTTCGAAAAAGCGGTGAAATTTGCGGAAAAAATGGCATCCTACTCCATCAGCTCGGGGGATGCGGTGGCCTTGCTAGTTAAAAACAAACCGGAATCGATTTTTATTATTTATGCTTTACAGCAGTTAGGCGCAGTCGCGGTTATGCTCAATACAAGATTAACAGAATCAGAAATCTCATGGCAGATTACGGATTCAGAGGCCAAGCTCCTGATTTACGATGATGAATTGAAAGATGCAGCGGATCGCGTCCAAAATCAAAACGGGAATTTGGAAAAAGCAAGCATAGATGAACTGAAGGAAAGAGAGCCGCGTCTTACATTTATTCGCGAAGAGTGGAATATGGATGATGTATGCTCTATTATGTATACATCCGGTACAACGGGAAATCCAAAAGGTGTATTGCAGTCATATGAAAATCATTTTTGGAGTGCAGCCGGATCGGCTTTGAATTTAGGATTGAAAGAAGATGATCTATGGATTTGTGCTGTCCCTCTTTTCCACATCAGCGGCTATTCCATATTAATGCGCAGCATCATATACGGAATGACTGTTCGGCTATATGAACGATTTGATGAAGAAGATATCAACAATAAGCTGATCAACGGTGAAGGAACGATTATTTCCGTTGTGACGGTTATGTTGCAGCGTTTACTAAATAATCTGGAAAATAGATCTTATTCATCACATTTCCGCTGCATGCTTCTCGGCGGGGGCCCGGCGCCAAAATCGATTTTGGAACAATGTGCTGAAAAAGGAATTCCCGTTTTTCAAACATACGGAATGACCGAAACTTCCTCTCAAATCGTAACGCTTCCGCCTGAATATAGTTTAAGCAAGCTCGGATCAGTCGGAAAGCCGCTTTTTCCAGCGCAAATTCGCATTATGGAAGATGGGAAAGTGCTGCCTCCTTTAAAAGCCGGTGAAATTGTCGTGAAAGGACCGAATGTGACGAAAGGTTATTTGAAAAGAGAAGATGCGAATCGCGAACGATTTCAGGATGGTTGGCTTTTCACAGGGGATATTGGCTATTTGGATGAAGAAGGTTTTCTATATGTGTTGGATCGCCGTTCCGATTTGATTATTTCGGGTGGGGAGAATGTGTATCCGGCAGAAATTGAATCTGTACTGACAGGACATCCAGATGTTGTCGAAGCCGGCGTCATCGGGGTAAAGGATGCGATCTGGGGCCAAGTGCCGGTAGCGTTTCTTGTCGTGAAAAAGAACGTCCCAGAAGAAGAATTATTGGATTACTGCCGAATGCGGCTGGCAAAATATAAAATTCCAAAACGGATTTTTACCATTCCAGCATTGCCGCGAAATGCGTCCAACAAATTGTTAAGAAGGGAATTAAAACAGCTGTACCGGGAAATGGAGCAAAACAACAACCACAACTCGGGGAAATGAAAAAAGGCTTGCCAAAGCGGCAGCCTCTTTTTTTTTACGGATATAATTTGTTTAACGTCTTTACGTTTTCATTCATGAAGGAAAATTTGCCCCTCTTTTTTCAAAATAGGAGGTAAATTGTAACCATTCCGATATAGTATACATTTTATAAAGAACAGGTTCATTGTTCAATCATTATTCTTTTTTTGCGGCCACTTTTCGGGGACGGGATCGTAGCCGCCAGGATGGAAAGGATGACACTTGCTGATTCGTTTTAATGTTAACATTCCTCCCTTCAGGACTCCAAAACGCTCTATCGCTTCTAAACCGTACTGAGAGCAGGTTGGATAGAATCGGCAAGAAGGAGGCATTAATGGAGATATGGCTTTTTGGTAAACTCGGATAAAGAATATGGCAAACTTTTTTCCCATGATACACCTCTCCCTAACAGTAGGTTTATTTTATCATGAATCCATATCGAGATACAAAAAGTGACAACGTTTGATGTTTAGTTTAAAATGGAAATGGGAACAACATAAATATGGAGGGTGATAAAAATGTCGGAAAAATTATGGGAAATCGTCAATAAGCAAGTAGCCAATTGGACAGTTCTTTATACAAAATTACATAACTTCCATTGGTATGTAAAAGGTTCACAATTTTTTGTCCTTCATGAAAAATTTGAAGATTTGTACAATGAAGCAAGCGAAAATATTGATGAATTGGCAGAACGACTGCTGGCATTAGGCGGTCAGCCGATCGCCACGTTGAAAGAAAGCTTGGAAGTCGCTAGTGTGAAGGAAGCCGAAGGAACGGAAACCGCTGAAGAAATGGTGCAGGCGATCGTAAACGATTTCTCGATCTTAATAAAAGAATTAAAAGAAGGAATGGACTTGGCCGCAGAAGTGGGAGATGACACGACAGGAGATATGCTGCTTTCCATTCATCAAAAATTAGAAAAACATGTTTGGATGTTAAATTCTTTTCTTGGTAAATAAGTAGTGTGAGGGTGTCCTAAATTTGAATGAGGGACACCCTTTTTTACGAAAAAGTGAAAACTTTTTCTGTGATATCATGCAATCATCATAAACACCATAAAATGGAAATGTTTTCTGAAGTATAAAGAGTACAAGAACAGTCAACAAATTCAGCCAACGGACAAGGAGATTCCCATTCCAAAAATAAATTTCTAGAAATATACAAATGAAGGCACACACATCATCCAGAGCATGTTGTTTTGTATAAATGAGAAAGCAATCTTTTATTTGTGTAAATATTCTAAAATGGCGCTATTATAGGATTGTTGTTTTGCAAATAATGAACATTCAATGGATGATGTCCAAATATTATAAAGCGTTTAGATTTTAACATACTACTTTTTTATTTCCAAGAGAAAAAGAAGACGTTTTTATGGAGAAGGTATTAAACCGTACGCCTTAATAAAAGGGAAATTTCACTTTATAATTATTAGATAATTTATGCTATGATGAAATAAAATAATAGATCGAATTGAATATAAGTAAAATAAAAGAGTGATTTGATTTGCATCTGTGGGAGATGTACTAGCGAAATGAAGACAAGATCAGCCGTATTATATGAATTAGGATTACCACGTCCGTATGCAGATAGCCAGCCTTTGAAAATAAGAGAATTAGAGCTGGATCCGCCGAAAAGGGGAGAAATCCTAGTCAGAATCAAAGCAGCGGGATTATGCCACTCAGACTTATCTGTGATTAATGGCGACAGACCGCGGCCTACACCAATGGCATTAGGACATGAGGCAGCAGGAATCGTGGAAAAAGTCGGAGAAGGGGTAGATGATTTACAAGAAGGCGATCATGTCGTTTGTGTCTTTGTCCCTAGCTCTTGACATTGCTTGCCATGCCAAGAAGGGCGGCCGGCTTTATGTGAAAATGGAGCCAAAACAAATCTGGAAGGTACTCTTTTAAGCGGAGAAAGAAGACTGCATGAAAACGGATCAGACGTTCATCACCATCTAGGCGTTTCGGCTTTTTCTGAATATGTTGTGGTTGCCAGAAATTCGGTTGTAAAAGTGGATAAGGATGTGCCGTTTGAACGGCTGGCCTTATTCGGATGCACAGTTATGACCGGAGTGGGAGCCGTAGTGAACACAGCTAAAGTTCAGATGGGAAGTACCGTGGCGATTGTCGGTTTAGGCGGAGTCGGTTTAAGTGCCCTTTTAGGAGCTGTTGCATCTGGTGCAAGAAAGATTGTCGCCATTGATTTGAATCAAGAAAAGCTAGAATTTGCTAAATAACTTGGTGCAACGGATGTTTTCAACGCTGGAGATGAGCAGTTGGTTGAAAAAGTGAAGTCTGCTACGAATGGCGGCGTCGAATATGCGTTTGAAACGGCGGGAGCAGTTCCAGCTATGGACACTGCCTTTAAAATAACAAGAGTAGGCGGGATGACTGTGACAACCGGACTCCCTCACCCTACTCATAAGTTTTCCTTTACGCAAGGGACTTTAACGGCAGAGGAAAGAACGATGAAAGGTTCTTATGTCGGCAGCTGTGTTCCTTCTAGAGATATTCCGAGATTTATCGATATGTATAAACAAGGAAAACTGCCGATTGATAAACTCCTCAGCGGCACTATTCCATTGGAGCAAATCAACGAAGGATTTGACCGCTTCAGCAATGGTGAAGTCAATAGACTTGTTGTTATCCCATAATGGGCCATTTGCACAAAGGAAATTGGAAACACATGATGACGCCTTGGCGCTTTTTTCCGGGCGTCATCAATCATTTTTGTGAACGATTGAGTCATGTCTTATGTAACGAAATTAGTGGAAATCGTGCTTTCCCTTTAACAGCTGCTCATCTTCCTGAGCGAATTTTTCCTTTAATTCTTCAAATAAATACAATCGGAAAAAATATTCTAGTTCTTGATCGGATAAATCATGGATAATATCCAGCAGTTCTTTTCGAGACAAATGTTCTAAGACGGACAACGTAATCATATCCAAATCTTCTTCTGTTCCTTGCAAGCGTCCTCGATACAGTTCATATAATTCATCGACTAACTTCATGCTGAAATCTCCTTTTCAATAGGTTTCCATTCTTTTTATGTGAGTATTATTCTTCATCTTTTCCGTTAGATGATGATTTATTCCCTTAATCCTTTGTGTAAAAGGAGTAATGTAGGATTGCGGACCTTTGGATTGCCGCCTCTTTATTTCTTACATTTCATTTTTCCGCCATAAGACGTTGTAAAAGTAACAACAACCAAAAGCTTGTATATAATTGGAGAGAGTTGAAAAAAGTAAAAATAACAAATAGGTAAAGAGGAGGATTTCATTTGGCCGGTGAGAAAAACACTTACTATATACATGTTGGGAATGGAGAGATTCTCACAACATCCGAGGAGTCGCCATGGAATTTTCGGATTTTTGCTACAGACGAAGAAATTACTCGTTTGCGTGAAATATTTGAATCGAATTATTCGGTAGAATGGCAAAATTTTTTCCGCAGCCATGCTCCGTATGTTCAATACCATTACGATCGGGAAAATGACGCCTATGACCGAAATCTTCGCCAAATCTATGAAATGATTTATCATTTGGGCGATGAGGAGGCCAAAGAACATATCCAACAAATGGGGATATTGGATGGCGGCAACCGGGGCGAAAAAGAGTATTCATAACGATATAGAAGGAATGCGAAATGGTCTATTCCACGATATAATATCGGTAAAACCAAGAAAATCGAGTGTGACCAAAAAATGAAGAAGTTTTACGATCAAAACGGATATGAAGTGCAGCTTTGTTTTTCGAAAAATGCTTTTACCATACCTCCAAAGCATGTCCTTGTTTTATGCCGTTATGACAATAGTTGGCTTTTGACCAACCACCCGAAAAGAGGATTAGAATTTCCAGGTGGAAAAATCGAAGAAGGAGAAACGGTGCAAGAGGCCGCCAAAAGAGAGGTTTGGGAAGAAACGGGCGGCCTATTGAACCATTTGCTCTATGTGGGTGAATATTTGGTCAAAGATCCTATAAAGCCCTTTGTGAAAGCGATATGCTATGGCATGATTGATACGCTGATCCCTAAAAAAGACTACTTGGAAACAGATGGTCCGGTCTTAATAAAAGGAGATTTGAATCGGTATTTGAAATCAAATCAATTCAGCTTTTTGATGAAAGATGACGTGGTATATGAAACGCTGCGTTATTTGAAACAATCCAAGGGCCTTTCTTTTTAGTTCCGGTTCTTGGCAGCCAATCTTTCCAACACTGCGACTGCTTGATACATAATGGCTGCCAATACGGCAATGATAATGAGCGACATGAACACAAGCGTAAAGTCAAATACTTGGAAACCGTAAATGATTAAATAACCGAGTCCTTCATTGGAAACTAAATATTCCCCGACAATGACGCCTACCCATGACAGGCCGACGTTCACTTTCAAAGTAGAGATGATCGCGGGGAGGCTGGATGGAAAAACAGCTTCTTGAAAAATTTGTTTTCGAGTGGCACCGAACGTCTGCAATACTTTCAAATAGTTTGGATCCACTTCTCGAAAGGACGTATATACAACGATGGTGGTGATGATGACGGAAACCACCGCTCCCATCGTGATGATGGAAGTAAAACCAGGGCCTAACGCGACGATGAGAATCGGGCCAAGTGCTACTTTAGGCAGAGCGTTTAACACAACGATGTAAGGATCCAAAATCTTGGAAAGAAGAGGAGACCACCACAAAATAATGGCAAGTATCGTGCCGGCTAAAGTCCCGATAATAAATCCCGCCGCTGTTTCTGTTAAAGTAACGACTATATGGTGAAGCAGGGAATCGTCGCTGATTTTATTGAGAAGCAAATGCCAAATTTTAGAGGGAGAGCTGAAGATCAGCGGATCCACCCATTCCCGGCGGCTGGCGGTTTCCCAGATCGTAAAAAAGGCAAGAAATAATAGGATCTGGCACATGGTGACTATCCGTTTTTCTTTTTTGAGTCTTAATTTATAGTTTTTATGAAGCAAGGTGATTTGGTCATCAACTTTCAAGACTTTCCAGCTCCTTCCATATTTCTTGGAAAAACGGAGTAAAAGATGAATGGTTTCTTGCTTCGAGCGGAGAGAGGGCTCTCAATTCATCCGGCACTTCAAAGACTTTATGAATTCGTCCGGGACCTTTTGATAAGAGATAGATTCGGTCGCTCATACAAATCGCTTCGCCAATATCGTGTGTCACTAAAATAGCCGTTTTTTGAAAAGACTTTAACGTTTGGAAAACGAAATCTTCAAGTTTCAGCTTTGTTTGATAATCTAAGGCAGAAAAAGGTTCATCTAATAACAGCAGTTTTGGATTGACTGCCAATGTTCGGACTAATGCAACCCTTTGCCGCATTCCCCCCGACAGCTGCCGGGGTGCTTGATTTTGGACGTTTTTTAATCCCATTTGCTCCAAAAGGGATAGGGCGTTTGCTTTACTCGTTTCGTTTAATTGTTTCATCACTTTTAAACCGAGCAGAACGTTTTGTTCAATGGTTTTCCAAGGAAATAAGTAATCTTGCTGAAGCATATAGCCAATGGTATTTTTTGGTTTTTTTGGATGTTGTCCGTCCACACGAATCGTTCCATACGTAGGGGTCAGAAGTCCTGCGATGAGCGATAGGAGGGTCGTTTTTCCGCAGCCGCTCGGCCCTAATAAAGAAATAAATTCACCTTCCTCCACTGTCAGATGAATATTATGGACAGCGTCGAAAGCTGTTTCGGGGGTAAAGTAAGTATGGGAGACATGATCGATTTCGACGAAACTCAAAAATAGCCCCTCCTTAGTTGTTTATGGCTTTCTCGGCAAAAGAAGTGTTCACAAGCGTTTTGTAATCTACTTGCTTAGGAAGTTCACCGGCTTCCTTCATGATCGATTGCAAATGATTCCATTCTTTTGGATCGAGTATAGGATCTGTTGCATAAGTTTCTTGGCTTTTATATCGATCAATCGCTTTCGCTAGCATATCGATATCCGTATCTTTAAAATAAGGGCGAATGACTTGCGCAATTTCTTTCGAGTTATGGTCAGCGACCCATTGCTGAGCTTGGTAGATGGCACGGGTAAATTTAGAAACAGCAGATTGGTGAGATTCCATATAGCGTTTTGTCGCCATGTAAGAAGTATACGGAACATGGCCAGATTCTTTTCCGAACGAAGCGACGATGTATCCTTTTCCTTCTTTTTCAAAAATGGAAGCTTGAGGTTCAAATAATTGTACGAAGTCTCCGGTGCCGGAAGCGAATGCGTTCGGGATGTTGGCATAGTCGATATTTTGTATCAGATGGAGATCTTGATGAGGGTCAATGCCGTTTTTCTTTAACACGTATTCTCCGACCATTTGCGGCATACCGCCTTTACGCTGCCCAAGAAAATGGGAGCCTTTTAATTGGTTCCAT
>JADBKC010000067.1 GCA_014896555.1 Caryophanales bacterium
TACCATTATCTGGATGAGGAGGTTATTTTTTCTCCCACAATAATTTTACTCATACTTAGGCTCTTTTATCTTTTTTGCTGATTTTTTTGTTCAACAATTTGATACAATAAATAGCACATCAAGAGGGATAAAAATGGAAAATCAATCTGTATTAAAAGAGCATTTATGTCAATTAGAACAACGGTTGTTAAACTCTGAAATTCGTAAAACTCCAAAAGAACTAGAAAAATTGCTTGCAGACAATTTTTTTGAATTCGGAAGTTCGGGGAATGTTTGGCATAAAAAGGATTGCGCCGGTTGAAGGGATTTAGTGTAAGGAAAATGACTCTTTATGATTTTGAGATACATCCTTTATCAAAAGATGCAGTGTTAACGACATATCGTATAAAAAATAAAACCAGAATGCAAGATACATTGCGCAGCTCCATTTGGAAGTTTATAGATGGAAGATGGCAATGTTTTTCCATCAAGGTACTATATTAAACAGATAACGGATGAGTTTGTTGAAGAAAATATTAAAAGGACCAAACAATTAGTTCTTTTTTTTGATGAAAAATCAACATGAAAGTTTAACAGAGTCTTAAAGGAATAAAATTGATACTTCCATTAGAACTAAAATTTTTTCTGAATACCCGGACTATATATAAAAGGGTTTACTATTTATTTTTACCTGCTCAAGTTTTATATTGATTTTCTACATATAATCATCTAGCATAAAATGCAAGCAAAAAAAGAACGGTTGTCGTATTTTGATCCGTTCTATAGGAGTGTTGTTCATGTTATCAGATATTACAGTGAGAGATGCCGAACTCAGCGATTTGCCTGCTATTGTAGATATATACAACTCAACTATTCCAAGCAGAATGGTAACGGCTGATTTAGAACCTGTTTCTGTTCAAAGCAAAGCTCAGTGGTTTAAAGAGCACTCTCCTTCTTCCAGACCTTTATGGGTGATCGACTATCAAGGGAAAATAGCCGGGTGGTTAAGCTTTCAATCGTTTTACGGGAGACCGGCATATAACGCAACCGCAGAGATCAGCATTTATTTGCATCCTGATTACCGCGGCAAAGGACTTGGCAAATATTTATTGCAACAAGCTATCGACGCATGCCCTAAACTGAAAATCAAAACATTGCTTGGTTTTATTTTTGCCCATAATCAGCCCAGCCTGAAGCTTTTCGCCAGTTTTGGATTTGAAAAATGGGCTCACCTGCCTAAAATAGCGGAATTAGATGGCATTGAAAGAGATTTAATTATTCTTGGGAAAAGAGTCACTTCATGATGCATCGATGCTTAGTCGTGAGTAGCACAATAGATTTTGTCAAAATAATCATTAGACCCGAAATGTTAAGCAACCATTTCAGACACTGGTCAAAAAATGATTCACTAATATAAAAAAGGAATATTGGGTCATTTTGAGAATCATATGAATATAACGAAACGATTGAAACCTCCGGTCGTATCTGCCATAACATTCGAATATATCTTAGAAATGCGGAATATTCGCCTTGGCGGAAACACCGAGCAAACGCAGCGAATTGGATGAGCGGATAAGCCTTGTGCTTCGGATGTATTGATAAAACAAAGGCTATGTGAAATAACTCTGTTGATTTTTGATAAAAAAAACAAATGTTTTTGTTTGGATGTTTTATAATCATGAATAGCAAAAATTTGAAAATTGAATTCGTCTGAACAACATCGTTTAAAAGGGTTCTTTATCCATTCTCTTATGTCATTTTCAGCAAGTGAACCTGTTTTTCAAGAACAAACTGTACGCAAATTAAAGATGGCTATACTTGTATGCACAGTGATTCAAAACAAGTTATGCGTTTCGGTAAGTACATGGTTTGAAACAAAAAAGATAAGTACTTTTCATAAAATTTCGTTTTTTAACCAGAAGGTTTTCTTTTTCTACCCCAACTATTGTCATCAATAAAATTCATGAAAAGTCCAATATGTTGCATAACCTTATTAAAAGAATATTGAAAAGAAGCTGAATAGGGGAATCAACATCATCGTTCGCACACCTTCTTTTGCATTTATTGTCATAAAACGAACATGAAATGAAACCTTTTCTTCGTTCGGCCGTTAAAACAAATTCTCAGGGCAACAAAGTGTGTAAAACTTTTCCAAACGCTCCAATTTGGAAAGGTATAGAATCACGATGTATTATCTTTGCCGTTTCATATTCTGCTCCATCATTTTTGCCAATTCTGCTGACTGATATTGGCCGCTTGTTTTTAAGCCATTTATAACATTTTTTTGCCTTTCTATTGAGTGATTCTGGCTCAACTTCCATTTCCCTTCCATCTTGTTTATTAAGATTTCAAATACAACTATCCCATTCAGTAAGCCCTCTATAAATTCATCATCAAATGGAGCGTTCCAAGGGTCGGGCATAGATGATTCATAAAAATGAACCGTCTTTTTCATCTGTTCCACCATTTCTTCTTTTTTCTCTATGATTTGAACGGTCCCATATACATGGACTGCTACATAATTCCAAGTAGGCACCGTGTTAGGATCTTTATACCAAGAAGCGGAGATATAAGCGTGGGGACCTTGAAAGACGACAAGAACCTCTTTGCCGTTTAATTTTTTCCAATGAGGATTCTGTTTCGCCATATGGCTAATCAACACACCGTTATCCCCCGTTTTTTCATCCAGGAAAAAAGGCAAATGCGTTGCTGACGGACCGCTTTCTTCCTGAAAAAATAAAATTCCAAAACTGTTACCTTTAATAAAATCTACTAATCTTGATTGATCATTGACCCTAAAAGCTGTTGGTATGTACATTCCAATTTCCCTCCATTATTTTTAATAATTATACACACAGGTAAATATAAATGCAAATAATTCCATCAGATCTGTTTTTGCTATAGCTGCCTACACATCGCTTCGCATCCCAAAATTCAGTTTTTTAAACTTTAGTACGAATCAATATAAAAAACTTTCACTTTATGCCAAGTTTCTTTCCAATTCTTTTTCGTTACCTATTCTTCGAAAACCATTGTTATGAAGCCGCATTCAAAATACCTAGCCTTTTATAAAACTCTTGTTTCACGTGATCATAAATTTAACGCTTGTTTCTTCCAGATTCTATAGACTGCACCTATGCCAAGTGCACAAAAAAAGACTTCCGCAATAGTAGAAGTCTCTAAAAAAAGAATAGAAAAGGATTCCCAGTGTTTAGAGTCAACTTGCACACCAAAAAGGGAAGATGACCTTAAATCGTCCTCGTCTGCCATTTTCCTGTAGAAAGAAAGGCTTATGAAAATGGTTCCAATGGTGCATTTCTTCGATTTTTACGATTTTGAATCCTTTTACCCCTCAATCCATTAAAAAGCGTTTAGCAAAATATCATCCGGAATGATTAAATTCGGTTCAGTAGATTCAATGATTTCCTCCACTGTATATCCTTTTGCGACTTCCACTAGCTTTAATCCTTCTTTTGTAACATCTATTACGGCTCGGTCTGTAATAATCCGGTTGACAACACCTTTTCCTGTCAACGGCAAGGAACATTTTTTCAGAATTTTCGGTTCGCCATATTTATTCACATGTTCCATAATCACGACAATCCGCTTAGCACCATGGACCAAATCCATAGCTCCGCCCATCCCTTTAATCATTTTTCCGGGTATCATCCAATTAGCCAAATCTCCTGTTTCGGAAACTTCCATGCCGCCGAGAATAGCCAAATCAAGATGCCCGCCGCGAATCATGGCAAAAGATTCTGCACTGCTAAAATAAGATGCTCCCTTTATAGCCGTCACGGTTTCTTTTCCCGCATTAATGAGATCGGGATCTACTTCTTCTTTCTTGGGATAAGGACCTATTCCTAGCAAACCGTTCTCTGACTGCAATACGATCTGTTTATGTTCGGAAACATAGTTTGCGACCAGCGTCGGCATCCCTATCCCTAAATTCACGTAATACCCGTCCCGGATTTCCTTTTCCGCCCTGCGAGCTATTCTTTCGCGTATTTTCGTTTTATCTTCTTTTACCACCATATTTACAACCCTCCTCTTTCAGTAACTTATCACTTCTTACTGGCTGATGGTTAGCCGTTCTATTCGTTTTTCTTGTTGGCCAACGACAAGATGTTGAACATAAATGCCTGGTGTATGAATTTGATCTGGATCTAGTTGACCGATTTCGTATAATTCTTCTACTTCCGCAATCGTCACTTTTCCTGCTGCTGCCATCATAGGGTTAAAGTTTCTAGCTGTTTTGTTGTATATAAGATTTCCCATTTTATCACCTTTTGCTGCCCTCACTAAACTAAAATCGGCTGTCAATCCGTATTCCAATAAATATTCCTTGTTATGAAAGGTTCTGACTTCACGTCCTTCCGCAATGGGAGTGCCTACACCAGCTGGAGTATAGAATGCAGGAATTCCGGCGCCTCCCGCTCTAATTCTTTCCGCCAATGTTCCCTGCGGAATCAGTTCCACTTCCACTTCTCCCGATAAAACTTGTCTTTCAAATTCTTTATTTTCCCCAACATAAGAACCGATGATTTTTTTGATCTGTTTATTTCTTAAAAGCAGCCCCAATCCCCAATCATCTACACCACAGTTATTAGAAATCACTGTTAAATCTTTTACACCCGATTCGGCGAGCGCTTTAATCAAATTTTCAGGAATTCCTACGAGACCGAAACCTCCCACCATGATAGTCATGCCGTCTTGAATATCTCGAATCGCCTCTTCAAAACTATTCAATATCGTTTTCATGTTCTTTCCGGACTCCTCCTTCTGCGATCCTTCTCTTTCAGAAACGATGGCGTCATCTAGACTCCCGCCAATATGCCATACTAAAAAATGGTATGGCAATTGTTTCTATCTTACGGTTCATTTTATGAAAAAATGACAATATCTCATTTGAACGACTAACCCATCTCTTGATCAATCACAAACTTTTTTGGTTAGATCGTCGCAATTGGATGAAGTGGACAACGTCACTTTTCATCTTTTTTTCTAGAAGAAAGTGGACAGTGGTTACAACCACCGTCCACTCATTTCTTATTTCACCTGCGGAAGCGGGCGATTTAACCATTCATTGTAAAACGCATCAATATCAGGCTCAAAGTCTTTTAAAATGGGATACCATGGAGTCACTGCTTCTACCTCTAACTGTGTCGCGCATTGAGGGCAGTAATACTCGCGAATAACCTGCCACTCTGGATCTGGCGCAAGCAATTTCGGATAAAGCTCTGTCATCTTTTCTTCCGTATCGCGCACATAGATCAAAGCATGCAGTTTCCAATTATCGCTCGCCTCACAAAATTCATATCCGCAATCACATTTAACGATTCGGTCACCATTTTTCTTTTGTACAATATATAAATGCAGCCCGGCAGGAAGTAAAATGGGATCATCCCACGGAACACGATCTTGCAGTATGCTTATATATTTTTCGAAACGATCCGCATCCTTAAAATTCGAAAGCATTTGCTTTAATTTGTTAAAATCAATCGTTCCATCTATTAACTCTTCAATGGTTTTACGATCGTATGTCGTCATGATCTCACCTCGATCTAATTTTTTTAATGTTTAATTTTCGCACCGAAAACCGGAACTCCTAGCTCCTCTTCTGTCAAATTCCAATCTTTCGGCAAGTTCCAAAATTCTTTAAATTCCTCCCTGAACGATTGGCTCAGTGCGAAGCTGCCGGCATACATGTGGCGAACTTGAACAGCGGCATCTTTTTTCAAGATTTTTTCTCTTTCTTTCTTCATCCACTCTTTCGTTTTGATACCGCGTTTGAGGCGTTCTTTTCGTATTTCCTTGCGGCGTTTTTCCGTTTCTTTTTCGTCGACAATATAGCGGCCGTTTTCATCTTTGGTGAATACAGCACCGTACACTTTTTCCGCATAACGCGGTAAAATGTACCCTTCGTTCAAATCATCTTCAATCATTTTCGGTTTGCGTTCAAGCGGATCTCCGAATCCGGGGCCTCCACGAAGGTAATTTAAATATAGATCATAATTGTCAAAAATCGTTTCCGTCGTAATCGATTGTTTATGTCGAATTATTTCTTTCGCTTCGATCAGCTTATCGTATTCCGGATTGTCCGGATCCGGATCTCCACCTGTCGGAATAGGAAGCTTTTTATCAATCAATTCCTTTATATTTGTACCATGAGCTTCAAAGCGATAGCCGGATGCTGCCGGATAGCCTCCCATCAACCCGCAATCGCTCGACATATAGCCGTTCCCCATGAAGAACATCGTCCAGTCTTTCGCACCGTACACCAATCTTAATGTTTCATATCCGTTCCCGCCGCGATATTTTCCGTAACCGCCCGTGTTTGGTTTAATGGTTCGTCCTAAGTAAAGAAGCGGTTCCGCCAGTTCCCATATTTCCATATCTCCCATATCGCCTTCTGGATTCCAGATGGCTGCTGCGTGGCTAATGCCGTCTTTTACTGCACCGGCTCCGACACCTTCGGCAGCAGATTCAAAGCTGTTGACAGCATGGTTTTCATTAAACTGGTTATATCCACCACCTTGCAGCCAGTTCGAAGTGTTGGCATTACCGGCATTCACTTCTTCCAAATAACCGCGGGCAAAGTAGTTTCGGCTGAGTGCACGCCACAGCGGGCTCCATGCTGAAACAAGGAAGTGCCATGCATAGCTGTGTGCTGTTCGGATATCGTCAGGATTCAGCCATGAACCATATGGCAAATCAAACTGACTAGCATAATAGGCACCGTCGTTCACCCTGTCATTAGGAATCAATGTTTGGGACATCATGACCCAGATGCCGCTAGTAATCGAAACAGGCGTGGCATTATAACTGTGCCATCCCCATCGGTTTACTCCTTCAAAGTTAATCTCAAATTTGCCGTTTTTATGGACTGTCAGTTCAGTCGGTGCATGCATGATCGTATTCACTCGAGCATATGGCGGAACATCCAAATTTTCATATGGAACATCGACAAATGATACTTGACGATATTTACCAGGTATTAACAATGTTTTGACTTGGTTCACAAATCCGCGGCGTCCGTCTTCGATGACTTCACGAATAAATTGTTTATACGTCTCAATTCCTTCTTCTTTTACGATATCTAGAACAAGGTCTCGAATCATATGGCAGCCAGCAATGCGCGTACGTTCATCCAGAAGCCAGTATTTCGTCGTGCGGACAGACCGCTGGCTCTCAATTAGCCAATCTTTCAATAAAGTATCGTTTTTCCCAATTTTGCGGCAAGCGACCTGATAGCCATCGTCATAGCGTGTCACAGGTCCCACCGTCATACTACCTGGTGCAGTGGCTCCGACATCAATTACATGCGTTACACCCCCTACCCAACCAATAAGCTCTCCTTCATGGAAAATCGGGACAATCGTATGGACATCACACGGGTGAACGTTTCCGATTTGACAGTCGTTATTACAGAAAATATCTCCATCTTCAATGCCGGGGTTTTCCTCATAATCATTTTTGATCATATATTTGATCGCAGCCCCCATCGTCCCTACGTGAATGATAATTCCTGTGGATGTAACGACCGAATCGGCTTCAGGAGTATATAGGGTAAAGCATAGTTCACCTTCTTGCTCCACAATAGGAGAAGCGGCTACTTTTTTCGCTGTTTCCCTTGCATGTACTACGCCCCCGCGCAGTTTTGCAAAAATTTTCTCATAGCGGATTGGGTCTGACTCCTTAAGGGGCAATGTTTTCAGACCTGCATAATGGCCGGTTGCACGACTAATCTCATCTACTTCCTGCCGCATTTCTTTAAGCGTTTTACCGTCCCATCCAATGGTTTTTCGATTCTTTTTCTCTTTTACAGAAATCGGATCCATATGGTAATACCCTCCTTTAGATTAGAGTTCTTTCAAATGAAAGATGCGGTGTGCATCCAGGTACGTTTCAAATCCCGGTGGAATGACAAAGGTTGTGGCTGGAGATTCAATAATGGCAAATGAGTGGATTTTGTTGCCTGGTTTAAGCTTTTCCATTTCCCAAATATCAGCGACCATCCATTCGCCCTTCCAATAAACATTGCGCGTACCGAGAAATGCATCTTGCGGTGGCGTCTCGCTGTCTAGCGGTTCTTCAGGAATTCTAGGTTTTGCCACTTCTACAATTCCACGAACGATGGCACCGGTAATGCTGTAGCCAAGTTCAGGGGACCGTGCTGCTTTTGCATACACTCGTGTATAAGTGTCTTCAAAGGCAGTAACAAGCGCATCCCAATCATCCACCTCTTTAAATGATGCAATGGGCGCTTCAATTTCTAGGTCGTTTAGCTGTCCTTGGTACTGCATACGGAAATATAGCCGGAAATCAACATCTTTTCTCTCAAACTTGTTTTTCTCAAATTCAGCTGCTACTTTTTCCATAAGCTCATCCCAAGCCCTTTGCAGCTCTTTGCCTGATTCGAATTTCACTTCGTCCGAGGCGCCGTCATCCACATTAATATCGAGCGTTTTATCATAACGGTACTCAAAATCTGCCGCACCGCAGCCAAAAGCAGAGAATCCTGCCGCCCAAGCTGGAACAAGAACATCTTCGAAACCAAGTCCTTTTGTGTATCCGGCCGTATGCAACGGTCCGCCGCCTCCGTAAGAGAAGCATACATATTGCGATGGTGAATACCCTTTTCCAAGAATCATCGATTCCAGATAATTGCGCAGCTGTGATTCTAAGAGGTCAATCACTCCGTATGCAGCATCTTCTACAGATAATCCGAGAGGTTCAGCAATTTGCTTTTTCACTGCCTCATAAGCGCGTTCCGGATACAATTTCACTTCACCGCCAAGGAAATTATCCGGATTAATCAGCCCTAGAACGACGTGGCAATCTGATACCGTTACTGTATCGATGCCGCCTTCTTGATAGCAAACCCCTACTCTAGATCCTGCACTATCCGGTCCAAGTGTGAGAGACTTAAAGTTTGGATCAATTCTTACAAAACTTCCGGCTCCCGCTCCGACCGTATCCATCGCAACAAGCGGAAGCGAAAGAACAAGACGGGCCATGTCAGGGCTAGTGTTAATGCTAAGATCTCCTTGGGTAATAAGAGCCATGTCAAAGCTCGTTCCACCAATATCAGAACAAGCGATATTTTTAATACCGAGATGCTCGCCGAGGTATTTAGCTCCGATTACCCCGCCAATCGGACCAGACACTAGTGTTCTGGCTAGCTCATTTGCCCGCGTGCTGATTGTGCCGCCATGGCTTGCCATCACGCGCAAATCAAAATTGGCACCGTGTTCTTTTAACCGATTGTCAATCTTTTGCAGCGTTTCACGCGAAGGATCGGCTGCATAGGCTTCAATGATCGTTGTGTTCGTACGGTGAGACTCTTTTCTGACCGGATAGTAATCAACAGAGGCGAAGACTGGAACTTCTTTTCCGAGCTTTTTCATCGTCTCTTTTGCAATGTCCCGCACTTTCCTCTCATGATCTGGATATTTATAAGAATGCAGCAAGCTAATGACAATGGCTTCTACATCTCGGTTTAATAGATCCTCAACGGCTGGTGCTACTTCATGTTCGTACAATGGTATGACGACATTGCCGAATAAATCAACCCGTTCCGTTACCCCCTTCGTTAATTCACGCGGAACTAGAGGTGGATCATAGCGATGCGTATTTAAATGAAGTCGGTCAGAGTATGAATACCCAAGATAGGCTTGAATGGCTCTTCCCATTCTATGGAAGTCTTCCATTCCTTTGTTGACGATTAAGCCAACTTTCCGCCCTTTTCTTGACACAAGTCTGTTTAACATCGCTGTTCCTGAATAGACCCCAGCAAGCAATTTTGGAAATTCCTCTTCAACGGTTGTATTCCAATAGGCAAGAGCATCTTTTGCCGAGTTAAGAAGCCCTACAGACTCGTCTTCTGGAGTGGATTGCGCCTTTCCAACAACAAAATCGCCAGTATCATCAATAATGAACGTGTCTGTCATAGTTCCTCCCGCATCTATAGCGAGAATTTGCGCATTTTTAGTGATCACTGTTTTCATTGCTTCCTCCCCTTTCTCATCTTCGAAACGGTGTTTTGTTGTCATCGACTTAAACGACTGTTTCCATACCATTTTTTGAACCTATTTTCGATCTTCTCCCCCTTTCCCTTCTTCGAAGAGAATTTTGTATTCGCTTACTTATATTGCAATTTCCGTGCCAATTTACGTGATATTCAAAATGCGGATTTTTCCGTTCCTTTTTCTTTCACTTCTGCTCCAAATTGTAGCGATTCGCTACACATGTTGTACTACACTATTGAAAGTAGGACATTTTTATAGAACAACAAACATAGGAGTTTAATCATTTCATTTTTTAAAATAAAATGTTAGAATATTATGAAAAATTAAAATTATAAGGGGTGAGGTTATGATAGCAGTCTTCTCTATACAAAACTTGCCCGACAAAACAAAAGAGTTAGAAAAATTATGGGAATGGTTTGTAACAAAATCGAAAGATGAGGTGATCGTGAATAAGGTTCGGAAAAATGTTCTTGATTCATGGAAGCGTTGTCAAAACAAAGGAGTAAATCCAAGACAATTGCAAACAAAGCCCGCATTATCCAATCTTCAGCTCAAGAACTTATTAGAAGAATCTGAACTCTATCAAGTCGCAAAGCCCATTATTGACGATTTATTTCAAAAAATGGATGGAACTGGCTATCTCATCACATTAAACGATGAAAAAGGGCGGATGATTTATTTAAAGGGCGAATCTCATGTAAAAAGGCTTGCTGACAAAATGAATTTTGCCCCTGGAATGGACTGGAGTGAACAAACTGCCGGAACAAACGCAATTGGAACCAGTATTATAACGAAGAGTCCCATTCAAATTTTGTCAGCAGAACATTTCTGTCAAGGATGTCATCCATGGACTTGCTCATCAGCCCCCATTTTTCACCCCCTTACAAAAAAAGTAATCGGTGCGATTGATATTACCGGTCAATGGTATAATGCCCAGCCGCACACACTCGGTTTTGCTGTATCGATTGCTCAAATCATCGAAAAGCAGCTCGAATATGCTTACATGCAAGTGAACAACTTTTTATCGGAATATTTTTATCAATCGATGAAAAAATGGAAAGACCATCACGTTCTTGTTCTGACTCATGACTTGAAGGTCTTCAAAAGTGATGGAGCATTAGCTGATTCACTCAAACTTTCACCGCTGATGAAGTTAAAAGAAAAACCTCCCTTCCACTATTTAGTTCGTGAACTTGCTAAATTAGAGACTCCTTTGAGACAAACAGAACATGTCAACCCTGTCTTTGTTCAAGATTTCGAAGCCGTTCATCTTAAACCGATTTTCTTTAAAAAAGTGATAGCTGGATATATCATCGTTTTGAAAAAACATAAAAAAGCACGATCTTCTCCATCCGATTCAAATGAAACATCTCCGTGGACCAACATCATAGGAAAGTCAAATATGTTTATCCAGTTGCTGCGTAAATGTTGTAAAGCAGCACCAACGAATGTTCCGATCCTCTTGATGGGAGAAAGCGGAACAGGCAAAGAAATTATTGCCCGTTCCATACATGAAGCAAGCAAACGCAAGGATCATCCTTTTATCGCCATTAACTGCGGCGCTATTCAAAAGGAATTAATCGGAAGTGAGCTTTTCGGATATGAAAGAGGAGCTTTTACAGGTGCTAGAAAAGAAGGAAAAAAAGGAAAGTTTGAGGAAGCAAATGGGGGTACTTTATTTTTAGATGAAATTGGCGAAATGCCTTTGGAATTACAAGTTCATTTATTAAGGGTGCTTCAAGAAAAAGAAGTCACAAGACTTGGATCGTCAAAGCCTATTCCGGTCGACGTTCGAATCATCGCAGCGACGAATAAAGATTTACATGCGCTCATTCAAAACGGACAATTTCGCGACGATCTGTTCTTCCGATTAAACGTCGTAACAGTGAACTTGCCCCCGCTCCGAGAAAGAAATGAAGACATTCCACTGCTTGCCGATTATTTTTTAAAACGCTTTGCTGAAAAGTACGAAAAGCCTCCATTATCCCTTGCACCAGATACATTGGATTTTCTTCAAAACTATCAGTGGCCGGGAAATATAAGGGAACTTCAAAACGCTCTAGAACATGCTGTGATTTTTAGCGATTCTTCCATGATACATCTAGAAAATTTGCCATCTTATTTATTGGAAAACCACGTAGGGCGAGATCAAAATGACGGACTTTCTTTATTTGAACAAGAAGAGAAAAAAATGCTACTGAAACTTCTGGACGACACGGACTGGAATCTGTCTGCCGTTGCCAAACGACTAAACATTGCTCGATCCACCCTTTATCGTAAGCTCAAAAAATATGGATTTTCCAAAAAATAGTGGATAGTTTATAAAAACAATTGTAAGACAACTGATGTTGGTTCTCTTTATATGAATATTTATTTTCCACTGCAGAACCTTGGGAGTTCCATTCTCTATCAAGGTTCTTTTTTATGGGTATCCATTCATAAAAATAGAGCATTTCAAATAGCACTAATACTTTGTACGGCCATCATAACATTTTTCACTATATCAAGTTTAATTCATAAAACAGCTGAATCAATGATGATCAAGACCTAGATTATAAAAAACTTAAAAAAATAAAGGAAAGTGCATATTATACATGACTAATATGTGCTCTCCTTTACTCCTTTAACCTTTTTTTATTAAACTTAAGTTCCCGCTAGTAGAAAAAACTGCGTATTCAAACACAAACTTCATACGCATAAAAATCAGCAAAATAAGGAAATCTAAGTAAAATGGCATAATTAATCACAAACAACAACATAGCCACTTTTTTCACAATAAAGAGAACGGAAGGAAATATCATGAGGAATATTGCTGCCTTATTTTCAATCCTTATGCCCGGATTCGGACAAATCTATAACGGTCAATTTTTAAAAGGTGTTTTCTTTTTAATCGTTGAACACTTTGATAACGTGTTTGGACACATAAATCAAGCTGTTCACCTGGATTTGAATGTTATGGCTTGAATACCAAAAGAATAAACATCTTCCTCTCTTTACCAAACCGATTCAACTATTATTGGAAAAAGTATATCACTATGGAGAACTACTTTTCGGATGGGACGAAAAACAAAGCCAATGTCAATAAGTAGTCTTATGTGTGGAAGAAATCAACGGTTCATTTAAGGAAAAACTTCATCACAACCTTCAACAGGGAAGAGAACAATGAACTAGACAATCAGCCTTTATCCACATTCGAAGATCCAATGAAACCGATGACGTCCGAATTTTGCTCAAAAAAGCGTATTGTCATTTGGGGTACGTTTTTTTTCTTTGCTTTCACGCTAAAAATCTTTATGCAGTTCTTGAAAAGATTTATTTAAATCCGTTACTTTCAAATCAAGTACTTATTGTCAATTTTACTCCCACGGAATGATTAATCTTATCCTAAAGCGCGAACCTGTTGGCATGTTGTAAAAAACAAAAAAGTCAATGCTCTGAACGACCCAAAGCATTGACTTTATAGGCTTTTCGATAAATATAGTGCCGATGGTGGGAGTCGAACCCACACTCCACAAGGGAACACGATTTTGAGTCGTGCATTGGTGGCAATTCATCAACAATATTGGGCTAATAACGTTTGTCATAAATTTTTAAGTGAAAATCTCAAAAAACTTGTTTAAAACTTTCTGCCTGATGAATGTTTATTTCATCACAAACCGGACCCCAGTCCTTTTAAGAACCCCAGTAAAATTCACTTTTGCTTATAAAAATAAAGCTGATATTGAAAATTCAATTGAAAAACTGATAAAAAATAATAAGTTCAAATTTTTCTTATGAAATTTCCCTTAAATTATTCGCAAAGCAATTAACTTTTTCATTAATAATTTTCTTCCAAGTTGGGGCATCTGTAGCATCACAATTTTCACGACAACTATTTATAAGATCTTCAAACATTTTATAATTGATTCTTCGTTCACCATCTTTAAATCCATTTTCAAAAATGATAATAAACTGTTCCAGTGTAAGTGGCAGAATTTCTAAATCTATTTTTCTATCGTCTTGTTGATACCACACTCCAACACGAAATGTTTCAGCAGTATTAGTATCAATCGTATTTGCCAAAAATAAACCGTATACCTTTTTACCTTTTTCCCTATAGCAATCTACCATATCTGCAACATGTTTTCTAACAGGTGCTCCCTCCATTGCTTCTTGTCTGGAAGAGCTTGATAGTGTTACTTCACCGACTATAACAAAATCATCAAATTCAAATATTAAATCAGAACCTCCACCACTAGCATGTCCTAATGGATAAAATTCTTCATCAACCCGAAAACGTCTTGCCTCCCATGGCGAATTTTTCAAATGATTTATAGCCAAAAACGCTCTCCACAATGCCCATTCAAAATAAGCCGGTCCTTCTCCTTGAGGAATTTTGCTTCCTTTTTTTATTGGTTTAGTTAAAGCCTTTAAATATTCTAGGATATCTTTCCATTCATTTACTTGATTATTGGCAAATTGTTTTTCTAATACTTTTAGCCAATCTTCTTCTAATTTTAACCGTAATTGGGATAAATCTTGTTCATCCATTGTTGTTAAATTGGGCAGTTCTACCATTTCACCGTTATTTTTCAAAAGAGCAGCTGTTGAATTAATTGCTTCAATTGCTTTACTTACATTATCTGTTGGTAATATTGCACCGTTCCATAAAATATTCAGATAATCTCTATCTGGTAT
>JADBKC010000231.1 GCA_014896555.1 Caryophanales bacterium
AAGCGAAAACAACCCGACGCCTATTTCCGTTTTATCGAAAGGACAGTGGATCAAAAAGAACGGAACGAAAGTGTATCAAGGCGATCCAATTAAATGGGAAGATTGGGGTTTTAAACCAGTATCGTTCAACTGGGATTTGAAAAAAGAGGATCTGCAGTTTTCCATGCCGTTTGGCATCCAGATGGTCAACGATGTCATTACGAAGCCGTATTCACTAAAAAGAGATATTTCGTTAGATCAGCTTCCAGAGGATGATGAAAGTTTTTTATTGTTATTGGACCGCAATGGCCAATGGCGGGTTAGCACAGCGTTGAAAGGTTTTGCCAATCGAGTGCAAGGACTTGCCTCTTCATTTTCTACTGCTGGCGATATTTTATTGATCGGAAAACATAAAGAAGAAATGCGCCGTGCTTTTCAAAGAATGAAAGAGATCGGGGGCGGAATTGTTCTTGCGGAAAACGGGGAAGTGATTTATGAAATCCCGCTTAAGCTGTCGGGCTTGATGTCAGATCAGAACATGGAAGAATTGATTAATGAAGAAAAAGAGATGAAAAAATTATTAATCGATCGCGGCTATTCTTTTTCTGATCCTTTTTACACACTTCTTTTTTTGTCAGCGACTCATTTGCCGTATATTCGGGTGACATCACGAGGCATCTATGATGTCATGAAAAAAACTATACTCTTTCCTACTATAATGCGTTAAAATAATGAAATACAGACGTAGCTATTCCATCTTCAAAAATTTTGGGAAAAGGAGTATGAATCGTTGATGCAAATTGACAAATTGCGCGGCAAAGAGCTGGATCAGCTTTTTCAAGCGGTTTTATCGCTAAAAGATTTAGAAGAATGCTATCGTTTTTTTGATGATTTGTGCACGGTTAATGAAATTCAATCTCTTGCGCAGCGCTTAGAAGTGGCCAGAATGCTCCAGGAAGGGAAAACGTACCACAAAATTGAGAATGAAACCGGCGCCAGCACCGCTACCATTTCCCGCGTGAAGCGCTGTTTGAATTATGGAAATGATGCTTATCGTATGGTGCTGGATAGAATCAAAGATGAAAAAGAGCCAAGCGGAGAATGATGACGGAGGGTTCCTCCGTTTTCTTTTATTAGCGATATGTTTAAAGGAATGGTACCATTGTTATCTAGCTTACGAGCGTTCTTTTATTCCTTATTGGAGATTGGAGCAATAAGAATGGCCCTTGTAGTAGCCTTGCTGCTATGTATTGTATATGGGGTGAAGCAATGGAAAAAGAAAGACTAATCTAAAGTTGTTTAGATTAGCTTAATCTGGACAAACCTGCTTTTTGGTTCATCCTCACTATTTGTGAAAAAGTACAAAAACATACAAGCTTGTTTAAAATGTTTTTTCATATTTTCAAATTTCCTTTAAAAGGAGTTTCCATTTTGGAAGCAGCTTACATAACAAGCATGAAACGGCCATTGCCAATAGAATCACGATCAAAGGTCTTTTCAATATGAACACTAGAAATTCTCTCTCCTCTAAAATAGAAATCAAAATATCCCCGGCTTTCCGGGGAATTTTCTCAATCTTGTTTTTCTCTTTCAAAAATAATGTCCATATACAAAGATTGACCGCCTGCCGCAGATGGAGGCGTCACAATTTGCTTTAAGCGCCATCCTTTTTTGGCAAAATCTCTGATAATTTCTTTGTAATCTTCTTTCGCTTTCCCCGTAATTGATCCGATTTTTACGGTGACAAACTCGTACTCGTACAAAGCGTTTCCTCCTTGGTTTCTGATAGTTTCGAAAATCAATACTTTTATTATCCAATAATTGGTATAACTTTTCAATGATTTTTAGCTCCGGATCAGAAAATAGTGTTTACAATCGGGTTTTTGTCATCAAAAGAAAGAAGCAAATTCGGTTTGGCATTTTTTAGGAATCCAGCTTTTTATGACAAAAAATAGAAAAGCTTCATTTCCTTGTGTGTGAGTAAAATGTTTGTGGGAGAAATTCTTAGAATTCCCCGAGGAGGGGTTG
>JADBKC010000068.1 GCA_014896555.1 Caryophanales bacterium
GGCATTTTTTTGATCGCCAACATCCATAAAATCATTTCTTTATTTGACAGCCAAGAGGCTAAACACATTGCGGTTCTTGATGAAAGCAAGGGTGTCATCTTGGGGCCTTTAAAAACAAGTCTGAAAGCCATAGACAAAAAGATAAAACTGGAAGAAGCTAGCGTCGATGAAACATCCTTGAAAAAACAAGTAAGTGAAGGAAAATACGATGGCTATTTAGTTTTGTCTCTTGATAAACACCAGCTGCCGAAAGCCGTTTACCGATCGGAATCACTGGACTCTGACACGGCCGACCGGTTGAAAAACGCTTTGCAAGCGGTGAAGGGGCAAATGGCAGCCGGAAAACTTCAGCTTGATCCGGATAAGCTGTCTCTTTTAAACTCCCCTGTTTCATTTGAAAAAGTGTCTCTCGATAGAAAAGCAAAATCAGAAGAACAGCAGGGAGCGGCAAGTGCGCTCGTATATGTTCTATTAATCGCCATTTATATGTCTGTACTCATGTATGCCAATATGATTGCCACAGAAGTTGCCGTTGAAAAGTCCTCTCGAGTAATGGAAATTTTGATCTCAAGTGTGTCGCCGATTAAGCAAATGTTTGCCAAAATTTTAGGTGTAGGATTGTTGGGATTGACGCAAATCATAATGGCAGTAACAGCTGGTATTCTTGCGCTGCAAACAAACTCAGAAGCGTTATCGTTTATAAAACATTTTCATATTTCCAGCATTGCTGCTTCGACTATTGGATACGCTATTGTGTTTTTCCTTCTTGGCTATTTTCTTTATGCAACATTGGCCGCTTTATTGGGATCGCTTGTCAGCCGTGTGGAGGATATTCAACAAATGGTGCTTCCGATGACTTTTTTAGTGGTAATTGGCTTTATGCTGTCTATGTTTGGGATGAATCAACCGGAAGCTGCGTTTGTTACCGTTGCATCTTATATTCCGTTTTTCACACCTATGATCATGTTTATGAGATATGGACTATTAGGGATTCCTACTTGGGAAGTTTTAGCAGGCATTGCGATTATGATTTTTTCCATTATTATTTTAGCCATCATAGGTGCCCGCATTTATCGGGGAGGAGTGCTGATGTACGGGACTTCTTCTTCTCTTAAAAATATAAAAACGGCTTTCCTGTTGACAAAAAAAGAATCATCCTCTGAAAGAAAGAAAAACATTCCTTTTTAATTTGCTGTTAGTTTCAAAAATCCAGAAAAAAGTTTAGACTTTTAGTTTTCTAGTGATCATAGACGGATTTTAACGTAAACATAAGAATCAAATCCTTACAAAGAACCGGACTCTGCACTGCAAGGGTTCGGTTTTTTACTGGAAGTATGTCCATTTCAAGCTTTATAGGTGGATGAAAAAGCAAAAAAATCGTAAATCCTGAACTTATCCACTTTATACACAGATTTATCCACTAATTAAACATTATATTATCCACAGATGTGGATAATTGCAGGGAATTTGTGAATATACTTTTTTATGATAAAATAAAGAAACACCGTAATATATGGGGATAAAGTGCGGTTGTAAACGAAAAAGAACTTTGTGAAATTGTAAGGTGAAAAGTGATGAAAACAAAACATTGGATTGTGGATAAAGAAGTGGACAACGAAATTCGTTATCCACAAATTGAAGAAGCGGCACAGGCTCTTCGGCTAAACGAAGTGGTTGCCTTTCCAACCGAAACGGTCTATGGATTAGGAGCCAATGCTATGAGCGATGAGGCGATTGCCAAAATTTACGAAGCAAAGGGGCGGCCGAGCGATAATCCTCTTATCGTTCATATCGCTGATATATCTCAATTAGAACCACTTATTGTGGATATTCCCGAAAAGGCGAAACAGCTGATGGAATCTTTTTGGCCTGGTCCGTTAACCATTATTTTTAAGAAAATGCCGGGACGTCTATCTGAGAAGGCCACAGCTGGTATGGATACGGTAGGCATTCGCATGCCTAACCATCCAGTTGCGCTGAAATTAATATCTGCGTGCGGCCTCCCTATCGCTGCTCCAAGCGCCAATCGGTCCGGAAAGCCGAGCCCAACTACTGCTAAGCATGTATGGGACGATTTAGCAGGGAAAATTGCCGGTGTCGTGGATGGAGGAGAGACGGGGGTCGGGGTGGAATCCACTGTGCTTGATTGCACTGTAGAGCCGCCCGTCATTTTACGTCCAGGCGGTCTTTCAAAGGAAGAAATAGAAGATGTCATTGGGCATATAGAATTCGATCCGGCTCTAAAGAATAAAGACAGCAAGCCGAAAGCCCCAGGCATGAAATATACTCATTATGCTCCGAACGCACCTTTGTATTTGGTGGAAGGCCCTGTCGAAAAAATTCAGCAGCTGGCGGATATTCAAAGAAGTGCAGGCAAAAAGGTCGGAATCTTAACGACAAAAGAAAATGCTTCCAGCTATGATGCTGATGTTGTCCTTGCCTGTGGAAAAAGATCCAAATTGTCCACGGTAGCACATGAACTGTATGGCGTGCTGCGCCAATTTAACGAAACGGGTGTGGATATTATATATTCCGAAACGTTTCCAAGTGCGGGAATTGGCAGAGCGGTGATGAACCGCCTGGAAAAAGCGGCGGGGCATAAATGGATTCGATAATCGATGAATGCTGTAATTGTTCTGAAGATCCTCGCCTTATAAAAGCTTGATAGAAAACTAGTGAGAAACGAAATCTTAAACAAGGACGCAGCGGCTGCTTGACACATTAAAGACAATAATGAATAGTTCTTTTTTCTGCCTTTCTTCTGACCAGCAGCTTATCATTCTAAAACCTTTCGGACATGCATAGTCATGAATAGGGGATGTCCGAAGGGGGATGCAGAATGACAAGCTATATGGGTGAAATCATCACATTGATATTAATGGCGGTTGCGCTCAGTATGGATGCATTTTCCGTTGGTTTAGGAATGGGAATGTTTGCGCTCCGCTCTAAACAAATTTTTTACATAGGAATGATGGTTGGGATCTTCCATGTTTGGATGCCGCTGATGGGAATGATAGCGGGCCATTTTTTATCGCACACATTCGGAACCGTTGCAGACTATGCTGGAGGGATTCTATTGATTCTGCTAGGAATCTCCATGTTCCTATCTTGCTTTAAAAAAGAAGAATCGTTTGTGACGCCTGTTGGATTTGGGTTGATTTTATTTGCTTTAAGCGTTAGCCTCGACAGCTTTTCTGTTGGTCTGACACTAGGGATATTAGGTGCAAGAACGGTGGTTTCCCTTGTTTGTTTTGGGGTCACAGCGGCATTTTTAACTTGGTTTGGTCTTTTGATTGGCAGTAAAGCGAAGAGAGTTATCGGCGTTTACAGTGAAGCGATCGGTGGGAGTATTCTCTTGGCGATAGGGCTTAAACTGATACTGCCTTTTTAAGGAGTTAGACTTGATAACGATGCATGAAGATAACAGATAATCAGGGGAAAGGGAGTAGGGCTTTTGTCTGGTGCCGCTTCCTTTTTCTTTTGGAAAAGAGAAAAATTCGGAAAATTTATAAATCCATCTGTATGAAAAAAGTAGGATTCGATATAATAAGACTGAGAGAGGGAGGCATAAAAAGTGAAGGTTCTCTTTGTTTGCACAGGCAATACTTGCAGAAGTCCGATGGCCGAGGCTATTTTAAAAAAGATAAACGAACAGATTGAGGTGAAATCTGCGGGTATCTTTGCAGCAGATGGCGCTGGCATGTCCGTGAATGCGCAAACGGTTTTAAAAGAAAAGAATATTCCTTGCAGCCACCAAAGCCGGGCGCTGACAAAAGAGGATATTGAATGGGCTGACTATATTTTCACGATGACAACCAGCCATAAAAATTATATTATGAAAATGTTTCCAAAAGCAGCAGATAAAACGTTTTCTATTAAAGAGTTTGTATTGGGCCGACATGAAGATGTTATCGATCCTTATGGAGGTCCCGTTGAGTTATATAGGAAGACTTACAACGAATTGGAAAGCTTAATTCGTCAGTTGGCTACCAAACTTTAAAGGCAGGGAGAGAAAACAATGAAAAATCGGTTTAAATTTGGACTGAGAAAAAAATTAGTCTTGTTTACCTCTTTATTAGCGATTATTACATATTCCTGCTCCGCTTTTTTTATTTACGTTGTGCGGCCTATGTTTTTCCCAAGTGCCGACGACAGGGTTTTCACGATTGTCACGCTACTGTTGGGAATTATTTGGTCAGGAATACTAGCATTTTTTGCAGCCCGGATCATTGTGAAGCCTTTGCAGCTGCTCGAGCAAGCGGCACTTGAGGCGGCTGAGGGAAATATTGTCCATGATGTTAAAGTGCCAAAGAGTGATGATGAAATCCGTTCACTGGCTTTGGCGTTTAACGGTATGCTGCAAAATTTACGGGAAATGGTACGGCAAATCGAGACTACCTTTACTTTAACGAACACGAAAGTGCTTGAAATTTTAACAGAAGTCGAAAGAGCATCCAAACATGCGGAAAACATCGCCCAAACGATTGACGAAATTTCTGCAGGTGCAGAGTCCTCTGCTGGGGCGATCCAGGCCACTGCCGAGTCGATGGAGGATGTCACCAAAATTGCAAATGAAGTACAAACCCAGGCAAAATCTTCGAAGCAAAAAGCGGAGGAAATGGTCAAAGAACTGCAAAACAGCAAGAAAGCGATGCAATCTCTTATCGATGGAATTCAACAGCTTGCATTGGATAATAGGCAATCTTTGCAAGCGGTAAAGCGCTTGGAAGAAAATGCGGTAAAAGTGGGTCAAATCATACAGTTGGTTGGGGACATCGCCGCACAGACCAATCTATTGGCTCTCAATGCTTCGATTGAAGCTGCACGGGCTGGGGAACATGGAAAAGGATTTGCGGTTGTTGCGGAAGAGGTGCGGAAGCTGGCGGATGAAAGCGCCAAAGCGGTTCAAGGAATCTCAGAATTGATAAAAGACATTCAAAAAGAAGTGGAACATGTGGTCGACCAAATTACAAGACAGGTGGAAACGGCTAATGAAGAAGCGGAAAAAGGCAACCACACCAACTCCGCAATAGAAGAAATGACATTGGTTATTAACGAAGTAGCAAATGCTGTTCATGCCATTTCAACATTAGTAGATGGTCAAATGGAAGGAATTCAAAAAACTTCTCAACAATCTCAGGAAGTAGCAGCGATAGCGGAAGAGACGTCGGCAGGAGCGCAGCAAGTGACAGAGGCGACAAAAGAGCAGGCTCACGATATGGAAAAGGTTGAACAAGTTGCTCGGGAGTTGAAAGAGCAGGCAAAACAGCTTCAATCTACAATCACAAGATTCCGTATTGGAGAGGAGCAGGGCTGATTTCAACAAAGCCGGCTGATTTTCTCTTCTTTTTATTTGGTTCAAACGGCGTCACTTGCCTTCTAAAGTTCAACATTCGGCAGATTTTGTGGTGCAAGGACACATCTGTGCGTATGCTGCCACTGTCGGTTTTCTGTCATTTGAAAACAGCCGGCATCTGGGACGGAAGAGATTTCAAAGCGAGTATACTTTATATTTTTTACAGGGTGTGCCAAAATAAAGTTACAAGAAGAAATTTCTGCGAAAGTGGTTTCGGCTTAAGCCGAGAAGGAGGAACAAACATGAAAGTAGCGATTGCGTCCGATCACGGCGGAATTCATATACGAGCAGAAATAAAAAAATTAATGGAAGAACTAGGAATAGATTATGAGGATTTTGGCTGCGAATGTGAAACCTCTGTGGATTATCCGGATTATGCTTTACCTGTTGCGGAAAAAGTGGCGAACGGAGAGTTTGACCGCGCCATTCTCATTTGCGGAACGGGAGTTGGGATGAGTATTTCGGCCAATAAAGTAAAGGGAATCCGCTGTGCTCTTGTACATGATGTCTATACAGCAAAATTAACCCGCAAGCACAACGACAGCAATATTCTCGCAATGGGAGAACGCGTCATCGGACCGGGTCTTGCGAGGGAAATTGCCAAAGTGTGGCTGACCACGGAGTTTGAAGGCGGCCGCCATGAACGTCGAATTGGAAAAATAACAGAGTATGAGGAAAAACATTGACATAGCAGCAGAGGATCATGGCTTTCGGAAAACGAATGGAAGGCTGGTGGAAGGCTACGGAAAAAGAAAGATTTGAATGGGAAAGCCAACTTTCGCTCATTTTGCAGGAGTTTCAAGAACAAGCGCAATTGCAAAAAGGCCAAATTTTTGTAGTAGGCTGTTCCACTTCCGAAGTGGCGGGAAAGAAAATTGGCACAGCAGGTACAACATCGATAGCGGAAGCCATTTTTAGACAATTTCAATCCTTTGCGAAACAGAACGGACTTTTTTTGGCATTTCAATGCTGCGAACATTTAAATCGGGCGCTCGTCGTTGAAAAAGAGCTGGCCGTTCGGGAACGGCTGGAGGAAGTATCTGTTGTTCCCGTGCCGAAAGCGGGCGGCGCTATGGCGGCTTTTGCATACCGGCATTTAAAGGTTCCTACCGTCGTAGAATTGATAAAGGCGGATGCAGGGATAGATATTGGCGATACGTTCATTGGCATGCACTTGAAACATGTGGCCGTACCGGTTCGGGTGTCCATCAAAACGCTAGGACAAGCTCATGTTACGCTTGCAAAGACGCGTCCGAAGCTGATTGGCGGTCCGCGGGCCGTGTATGATGCCGTTGAAACAAGCGAAAACGGAACCTGCCGTTGAAAATTTCGCCGTATCGTATCGGTTAAGAAGGGTATTTCACTGTGTTTTAGACACGATGGATGGCAGTCGATAGTTAAGCGTAAATTTCATTTGAAGTGGCTGTTCCCAAAAGATCTTGTTAGACTTTTGGAGCAGCCTTTTTTCGTAATTTGATCTCTAGGCAGGACAAGGATACCCATCTTCAATATAGGAAATGTAACACCCAGTAAGCCGCGCGCCAAGATTTGGATAAAGGAAAAAATCGAAATCAACCTTTAATAACCGAAAAAAATCATGTTAAAATAAAAAAGAATTTGAAAAGTGAGAAAAGGCTTTGTTTGTTGTTATTACATAAAGGAGGAACAAGAATGGGTAAACTTGCTGAACAAGATCAAGCTGTATATGAAGCTATCCAAAACGAATGGAACAGGCAAAGATCGAAAATCGAATTAATCGCTTCGGAAAACTTTGTCAGTCAAGCTGTGATGGAAGCGCAAGGATCTGTCTTAACGAATAAATATGCAGAAGGCTATCCGGGAAAACGCTACTATGGCGGATGCGAATACGTCGATGTTGTAGAAAACATTGCACGCGAACGGGCGAAGGAAATCTTTGGAGCGGAGCACGTGAATGTTCAACCGCATTCCGGTGCTCAAGCAAATATGGCGGTCTATTTCAGTATTTTGGAACATGGCGACACGGTTTTAGGGATGAATTTATCCCACGGCGGCCATTTAACACATGGAAGTCCGGTAAACTTTAGCGGGGTGCAATATCAATTCGTTGAATACGGCGTTGACAAAGAAACAGATCGGATTGATTACGAAGATGTACGGAACAAAGCATTGAAACACAAACCGAAGCTCATTGTGGCTGGTGCCAGCGCCTACCCGCGCATCATTGATTTTGCAAAATTCCGGGAAATTGCCGATGAAGTTGGCGCTTATTTAATGGTGGACATGGCTCATATCGCTGGTCTTGTGGCAGCTGGTTTACACCCCAATCCGGTTCCTTATGCTCATTTTGTAACCACCACTACACATAAAACATTGCGCGGACCGCGCGGTGGAATGATTTTGTGTAAGGAAGAGTTTGCTAAGAAGATCGATAAAGCCATTTTCCCTGGCATTCAAGGCGGTCCGCTCATGCATGTCATTGCTGCGAAAGCAGTGGCTCTCGGGGAAGTCATGCAAGATTCTTTCAAAGTGTATTCTCAAAATATCATTGATAATGCAAAACGGCTGGCAGAAGGCTTGCAAAAAGAAGGATTGAAGCTAGTTTCCGGCGGAACGGACAACCATTTGCTTCTTGTTGATGTCCGTTCATTAGGGCTGACAGGCAAAGAAGCAGAAAAAGTGTTAGATGATATCGGCATTACTGTCAATAAAAATACGATTCCGTATGATCCAGAAAGCCCGTTTGTGACAAGCGGCATTCGAATTGGAACGGCTGCTGTCACCACTCGTGGATTTGGCCTTGCGGAAATGGATGAAGTGGCATCCATTATTGGCTTTGCTTTGAAAAATCGCAATGATGAAGCGAAATTGAACGAAGCAAAATCAAGAGTGGCTGCCTTGACGGAAAAATTCCCGTTATATGAAGGGGCTTCTGTACGCTAAAAAGTTTGGGCATTTTCTAATGCCCATAACGGACGATGACCTCCGCCTCAATCGAAGAACAGCATCCGGTAGCGGTATGGCGGCTAAAAGCCAGTTAGGTCAACTTGCCATCAGTGGGGGATAAGATGAACTCCCACTGATGATTTTTACTCTATTCGGCTATCGCCGAGATCCATAAGGGGCTGCGAAAGGAGAGCTGGTTGGCGTGTTAAAGGATGAGTTGCTTGGCATCATTCCTGATGAAGCGCGGGTAAGCACAAATGAAACCGTTTTAGAGCACCATAGCAAAGGGTTTTCTTACCATACACCCGTTTTCCCGGATGCGGTGGTATTTCCGAAAACGGAAGAAGAAGTCGTCAAAATCGTCCATTTTGCTAAAGAACGCAGCATACCGATTGTACCGTTTGGAGTGGGCACTAGTTTGGAAGGGCACGTCATTCCGGTAAAGGGCGGTATCAGCATCGATTTTTCCTTGATGAACCGGATTGTGGAGCTGCGCCCGGAAGATTTTATCGTCAAAGTGGAACCGGGTGTTACGAGAATCCAATTAAATAAGCACTTAAAAAAATACGGACTTTTTTTTCCAGTGGATCCAGGGGCAGACGCAACGATCGGCGGGATGACGGCAACAAATGCGAGCGGAACAAACGCAGTCCGCTACGGAGCAATGAAGCAAAATGTGCTTGGACTGCGTTGTGTCCTTGCTGACGGCCGAGTGATTCCTATGGGAGGAGAAACGGTCAAATCATCAGCAGGTCTGCATTTGGCGGATTTGATGATTGGTTCGGAAGGGACGCTCGGAATTTTTACCGAAATTACACTAAAACTTTATGGTATTCCTGAAGCAATTGTGGCTGCCAAAGTCGTGTTTCCAAATTTGAAAGCGGCAGGGGAAGCTGCTACCGCTGTTTTGCAAGGAGGCATACCGATCGGAAAAATAGAGCTTGTGGATTCTCGGACGATAGAAGCAATTAATCTTTATAAAGGAACCGATTTTATGGTGCATCCGACATTATTTTTAGAGTTTGCCGGAAGCCGGGAAATGGTTCAGCATGATATTCAAATGACGAGAGAGATCATGGAAGACAACGGATGCCTTTCCTTCGAATTTGAAGAGGATTCCATTAAACGAGCTCAATTGTGGGAAGCAAGGCATCAAGCAGCGGTTGCGATTACAAGCAAATACCCCGGGAAGCTTCACGTTTCTACGGATGTTTGCGTTCCTATTTCCAAGCTGACAGGTGCATTGGAAAAGGCTAGGCAATTGGCGGAAGCCTATCATTTGGACGCCGCCATCCTTGGTCATGTAGGGGATGGCAATTTTCATTCGTCGCTTGCGATCGATCCAAATGACCAAGATGAAGTGGGCCGTTTCCAAAAGATGAATGAAGTGCTTGTGGATTATGCTCTTCAACAAGGGGGCACATGTACAGGAGAACACGGAATTGGGATCGGGAAAAAGAAATATTTGCTGAAAGAGCATCCGGAAGGACTCGATGTGATGCGCACCATTAAAAATGCGCTTGATCCAGAAGGAATTTTGAATCCAGGAAAAATCTATGAAAAGAGTTTGAAATAAATGGAAAAGGAGGGGCTTAAGTCTCCTCCTTTTCCCATTCGGCCGGCCTTTGTATATTAAAAAGGAAAAAGTGTGTTTTCCTCATTTAGAAAGAAAATGGTTTTCTCTCCCGTCAGTGATCACGTTTTCGTGATCCTTTCTTGATGATCCATATGTTTTTTTGTAAAATAAGTTGAAGTATGTAGAACTTTGTCAAGGTTATATGACAGTTACATAGTGAAAATCATCAAAGGAGCGAGATTCGTGGCGAAAGTATATGTATTTGATCACCCGCTGATCCAGCATAAGCTAACTTTTATACGCGATAAAAATACCGGAACAAAGGAGTTTCGGGAACTAGTGGATGAAGTGGCTACTTTAATGGCGTTTGAAATTACCCGTGATATGCCTTTGGAAGAAATTGAAGTCGAAACGCCTGTTGGAAAAGCAAATGCAAAGATTTTATCAGGAAAGAAAATAGGTGTTGTTCCGATATTGCGTGCTGGTATTGGAATGATTGACGGCATTTTAAAGCTCATTCCAGCCGCTAAAGTAGGTCATATCGGACTATACAGGGATCCCGAAACGTTAAAGCCTGTTGAGTATTATGTGAAGCTTCCATCTGATGTGGAGGAAAGAGATTTTATTTTGGTGGACCCAATGCTGGCAACGGGCGGATCTGCCGTTGAAGCGGTGAATTCCCTGAAGAAACGCGGCGCCAAAAACATTAAATTTATGTGCCTGATCGCTGCTCCAGAAGGGGTTGAAGCACTAAAAAAAGCCCATCCAGATGTTGATATTTATATCGCTGCTTTAGATGAAAAACTAAACGAAAAAGGATATATTGTTCCAGGTCTCGGAGATGCAGGAGACCGATTATTCGGTACAAAATAAGGTAGAGTAGGTGCGAATATGAGTGCTCCAATTAAAGCAATGACCATTTTCGGCACCCGGCCGGAAGCCATCAAAATGGCTCCGCTTGTGCTTGAATTAAAAAAGCATCCGGAAGATTTTGAAACGATTGTGGCAGTGACGGCCCAGCATCGCCAAATGTTGGATCAAGTGCTGGATATTTTCGAGATTCAACCTGATTATGATCTCAATATCATGAAAGATCGTCAAACGTTGACAGATGTGACGACAAAAGGCTTGGAAGGCCTGGATAAAGTGATGAAAGAAGTCAAGCCTGACATCGTTTTAGTTCATGGAGATACGACAACGACATTTATTGCAAGCCTGGCGGCGTTTTACAACCAAATTGCGGTTGGTCATGTCGAAGCGGGGCTTAGGACGTGGAATAAGTACTCGCCGTTTCCAGAAGAAATGAACCGGCAGCTAACTGGTATTCTTGCTGATATTCATTTTGCGCCGACAGCCAAAGCGGAAGCCAATTTGATTCAGGAGAACAAAAAGAAAGACACCATCTTTGTAACGGGAAACACAGCCATTGATGCATTAAAAACAACTGTCAAAAGCGATTATCAGCATGAGATCTTAACAAAGGTTGGCACGGACCGCCTGATCTTATTAACAGCCCACAGGAGAGAAAACTTGGGCGAACCAATGCGCAGTATGTTTCGGGCAATTAAGCGGATTGTAGAGGAAATGAAAGATGTTCAAGTCGTTTATCCTGTTCATTTGAATCCAGCAGTACGGGAAATCGCAATGGAAATTCTCGGAGATAACGAGAGAATTCATTTAATTGAACCGCTAGATGTGATAGATTTTCATAATTTCGCAGCTCGTGCCCACCTCATCTTAACGGATTCAGGAGGGGTGCAGGAAGAAGCTCCTTCCCTAGGCGTGCCGGTCTTGGTGCTTCGTGATACAACAGAACGGCCCGAGGGGATTGAAGCAGGGACGTTGAAACTTGCAGGAGTGGAAGAAGAGCCCATTTATCAGCTGACAAAAGAACTTTTAACGAACCGACAAGAATACGAGAAAATGGCCAAAGCCGTCAATCCTTATGGAGATGGAGAAGCTTCCCGCCGCATTGCAGAAGCGGTACGTTATTATTTCAAAAGAACGAGCCAAAAACCGGATCGTTTTTCATAGAGTCTCCAAGCAGGAGACTCTTTATGAATGCCGCTTTCATCGCAGTTGGAAGGAACAAAAAGTGGACGAGGCTTCTTAATGTCGAAAGTGAAGGGATTTTTTGCAAATCGGCCAATTGCAACCTAACTCTTTAGTTGAATAAAAAAATTCACAGAATTTGCGAGAACTTTGTGAAAACTTTGTGAAATTTTGTGAATACTGTGTGATCTTTTTCACTGTAAACACATTGACATTGCAAGGCCTCTATTGTATGCTTACAAAGGAAATAATAGAAATGATAAAATAAGTAGAGCGTAGTGAAAACGCTTGTATTTTTTTGGAGTTCGGGTCAGCGCCCGCATGAATGTGAGGGTAATGAATTGGCTCAAATACATAAAAGTCCATATCGGGCAATGGCTCTTTACAGCACCATCTTATCGCAGCTGGCAGGATTCGTTTTGATCGGGATTTTTCTCGGAAGATGGATCGATGGCAAATGCCAAACAGAACCTCTGTTTTTAGTCATTGGGATTTTATTAGGATTAGCGGCCGGAACACTGGCGATGCTGCGTACAATACGCTTTTTCGATTCAGAGGATTAGTGCGTTCATTTATCAAAAAGTTATAAATGACATTATAACTGTGAGTTCTGCCAGTTCTCCATTTATCTGCTCCGCAAGGCTTTTTACAACAGCTTGTATACTAGCACAGCCTGCCAATGGACAAGCCTGGAATTTATCGGAGGTTCGGCGAGCCTGTCCGATATTATTGTCAAAAAAGCTGAAGCCTTGACGTTTTACCGAACGGTCAGGCACAACAGCTTCATTGTTGCCCTTCGCTTTCCGGGTTGAATTCTTCTCCTTCTATTTCAATTTGGGAATAATGGCAGTTTTGTCATTATGATAGATTTAATGAATCCATTCTAATATAAGTAACGTGGAAGAGAGGTGATAAGAATTGGAACATGAAGCTCCAATAGTGGAATTTATGGGTCTTACTTTTAACCTGTCCAATATTTTAATGATCACAGTGGCAAGTGTGATTGTATTCTTAATTGCGGTCATCTCCACACGGAATCTTGCTTTGAAGCCGACAGGAATGCAAAATTTCATGGAATGGATCATGGATTTTGTAAAGAATATCATTCAAAGCAATATGGATTGGAAAACGGGCGGGCGCTTTCATATTCTCGGCCTTACTTTGATTATGTATATTTTTGTATCCAATATGCTAGGTCTTCCATTTTCCGTTGTGGTAGATCACAAGTTATGGTGGAAGTCGCCGACATCCGACCCTGCCATTACACTTACGCTTGCAGTTATGATTGTAGTGTTAACCCACTATTACGGCGTAAAGATGAAAGGGTTCGGCGGATATGTACGGGGATACTTTGAACCAATGAAATTGCTATTCCCTTTAAAAATAATCGAAGAATTCGCCAATACATTGACTCTGGGGCTCCGGCTTTATGGGAACATCTATGCGGGAGAAATCTTGCTTTCGCTTTTGGCCGGTGGTTTAGCGTCAAGTGTCGGTGGTACTATTGCGGCCATTATTCCGACAATTGCCTGGCAAGCTTTCAGTATTTTTGTCGGTTCAATCCAAGCATTTATCTTCACGATGTTAACGATGGTTTATATGGCTCATAAAGTCAGCCAAGACCATTAAACATATATCATTATTTGAAAGAAGAACTTTGTATATATTTTAAAGGAGGAACTTGATCATGAGTTTAGGTGTAATAGCAGCAGCAATTGCAATAGGTTTGGCGGCAATTGGGGCAGGTGTTGGTAACGGTTTAATCGTATCTCGTACAGTACAAGGGATTTCCCGTCAACCAGAACTACGCGGAATGCTCCAAACTGTTATGTTTATTGGGGTAGCGTTAGTTGAAGCGATTCCGATTATTGCCGTAGTTATCGCATTCATGGTTTTGAATCGATAATCACTGGAATTAAGTTGCAAATGGCGAAGATCATTCCAAGCGAACCTTCGCCATTCCTTTATGTACCGTATTCCCGCTGGAACAATATGGCAAGGGAGCTGACTCTTGAAGGGAGTGAATAACACGTGTTGACAAACGCGCTTGTACTGGGAGAAGCACACATCAACAGTGGAGATATCATCTTCCAATTATTGATGTTTATTATTTTATTGGCGCTGTTAAAGAAATATGCATGGGGCCCGCTTATGGGAATGATGAAGCAGCGCGAAGATCATATTGCGAATGAAATTGAAGCGGCGGAAAAGAGCCGAGTAGAAGCAAATAAATTTTTGGAAGAAACACGTCAAGAACTGAAAAAAGCGAGAGAAGATGCCCAAGCTCTAATCGAAAATGCCAAAAAACAAGGCGAGCGGCAAAAAGATGAGATTATTGCCGCGGCTAGACAAGAGGCGGAACGCTTGAAAGAGTCCGCAAAAGCTGAAATCAACCAGCAAAAAGAACAGGCGATGGCAGCATTGCGCGATCAAGTGGCCTCTTTATCGGTATTGATTGCTTCGAAAGTCATTGAAAAAGAATTGAGCGAGCAAGATCAAGAAAAATTAATCCATGACTTTATTAAAGAGGCAGGAGAAGAGCGATGAGTAATTCTATAGTGGCCAATCGCTATGCGTCGGCTCTTTTCCAAGTTGCAAAAGAGAAGGATCAAGTAGCTCTGATTGGGGATCAGATGCGTGTAGTGAAAGAAGTTTTTCAGCAAACTCCGGAATTGCTGTTCTTCTTGAAATTGCCGAAAGTGGACATGTCCCAAAAGAAAGAACTAGT
>JADBKC010000069.1 GCA_014896555.1 Caryophanales bacterium
GACAGTCTATCCAAAAAGGTGTATTGTCATTTACACAAAAATATTGACACTGCCTATTGTTTATCAAAATACATCTTTTTCAATAAAAAATTTAACTGAAAAAAATGTATTTACGAATTATTTCGTCTGTACCAAGAATACAAAACTCTCAAAGAGTGTCTTATATCCAAGATAATAGGTTATTCTTTTACACTCTTATTAGGATTTAGACATAAAATGATCCCTCCAGTGTCAACAGTATGAGCTTTTTCCGACTGGCTACACTAGAGGGATCAATATCAACACAGGAAGACATTTTTATTTTTTGTTTTAACGAAAAGAACTAATAAACCTTTATCCGATGATAAGAGATTACACAATATAATCGATTCGATTTCTCATAGGGAAGGTTCATGTCCAGACCATGATATGTCGAAAAAAGACATGGCCACTATCTCCATGCTTCGAAAAAGAAATCTCCATTCGATATTCCTTTTATGACTCCGGTGTTTTTGTTTGTCATTCCACGATTTTATTTCGTTCACCGTCATCAGATAGTTCTTCTGTGAACGAGTGGCTGCCTCGTTCTTGAGAAGCAAATTTCGAAGATCAGATCTCCGCCGAGTTCAAATTATTATTCGGAGCTGCTTCTTCATTCCATTTTCCCATTTTTTTGTCCCCTTTCTAGTCTGTTTTTGGCCTTATAAAATTCCGAATCCCTTCTTGATTGAACATATCCGAAAAAGGATCCCCAACCGTAATAGACGAGAGACTCTCATAGAGACCAAACATTTTTTCAATGAAAAGCGAACTTATCATATTAGAGACGTTGCGTTTATAGTTTGCCGAAGACGGAAAAAACATGCTCCGAGTTAAGTCTTCCGCTTTAGTTATGCAAATTCGCCAAAAAGGACATAATGATAGCTATAAAATAAAGGAGCTGGATACGGCATGGCTTTTTACCGGATATTTCTGCGCTGGCCGCTTGTCGGCCGTGTATTGACCATCGCTGTAGCCATTATCGTGGCAGCCGGAGTCATTATTCATTTCTTAGAACCGGCCACATTCCCTACTATTTTCGAAGGAATATGGTGGGCTGTGATCACCGCTTCCACGGTTGGCTACGGAGATTACGTTCCCACCACATTACAAGGGCGGCTGATCGGGTTGATGTTAATTTTTGCAGGCGCTGGATTTCTCACGACTTATTTTGCCACATTAGCAGCAACTGCGGTCACTCATCAAAATGCCTATTTAGATGGAAAAGAAGCATTTAAAGGGAATCATCATATTGTCATTATTGGCTGGAATGAACGATCACGTGCGCTTATTCAACACTTGTCTCTATTAAAAGATCCCAAACCCATCTTGTTAATAGATGAGTCTTTGCACCAAAATCCATTTTCAGATGGAACGGTTCACTTTATTAAAGGAGTTCCTTATCAGAACGAAACGTTGCAAAAAGGAAATGCACAGCAAGCCGATCTTGTTTTGATTACAGCCGATCCGGATAATAACGAACGTCAAGCTGATATGGCCACCATCTTGACGATTATCGCCGTGAAAGGGATGAATCCGAACATCTATTGTTTAGCAGAAATTTTAACAGAAAATCAGGTGGAAAATGCTAAAAGAGCCGGTGCAGATGAATTGATTCATACGAATCAGCTTGCAAGTTTTGCGATGTTGAACAGCCTGCTTTGCCACGGAATGTCGGAAACTGTGATGTTTCTATTGGATCATGTGAATGGCAGTCATTTCAAAACAATCGATATGGAAAACGAGTGGGATGGGTTGACCTTTCAACAGTTGAGCAATGCTCTCATCCAAAAACGAATGCTTCTGCTCGGAGTGAAGCGAGAAGAAGACGTGATGATTAACCCTCCACCCGAATTAACCATGAAAAAAAGTTTTCAGCTGATCATTATTTCCGATTAGTCTATCAATAAGGATTCTATATCATGCACAAGCTGTTTGCCAAACTGGATATACTTTTCCGGAAATTCGGCATCTTTCTCTTGCGGTTCCGAAAATTGATTAAAAGAGGCGGCCAAATTTCCGGACGCAGCGTTATCATCCAAGCCGCGCTGATATACATGATTCATTAAAAACGGCCTCCCTAGTTTTACAGTTACACCTCTTGAATCCAATTGGCCGTCCACAGCCGTAAATGGGATGCGTAAAAATTGATACCCTTCATCATCGCTGATTTTACAATCGAACGATCCATGATCATAATCCCAATTCCCGCCAATTTGAAATCCTTTTGGTTTTAATGATTGTTCCAGATGATACAAAGAATAATGCCGCCCCTCTATTTTCGAAGGTATTTGAATCATTGCAATCCTCCTTTTTCTTTTCGTATTTCCAGATTTAATCCATCACTTGTTTTCATGCTGTGCTCCCTTCCTTATTGAGGGTTTTGTTCTTTTTTCAGTTTGCGCTTCCTGACATTGTTTTATGTTCAAAAAAAGTTCTTTTATACTTTCTGTTTGTTTTTGTAGATTGAACCTTGTCTTGCCTGAAATATTGTCACAGTAAGAGGAGGTCAAAGCGAAAGACCAAATGATAACCTAAAGATCATTCGTATTATTTATTCTGATCGATAGGTAACATTCTGAATCATATACGAATGGAAATGTTTTATTTTGTCTTTACATTTTGATAGAATGAAATTCGTCTACTAAAAACCTATACTTTTTGTTTCCTACAAATCTTATTTTATATCGATTAAATATCTTACAATGAAACTGCCTATTTAGCATTTCCTTCAAAATAAGTAGTTTGCTGATTCTGAATGCGCAGGTGAAGTTTATGTACTGGAAACGTACTTTATGGATTTTATGGCCGGCTAATTTTTTGCTTGCCGCTGGAATGAGTCTTATCATACCATTTTTACCGTTATATATAGAAAAACTAGGAGTTCATCATATTCAAAATGTGGAACATTGGACAGGATGGATATTCTCTGCACAATTTATTACATCTTTTTTATTTCAACCATTATGGGGAGCTTTAGCAGATAAATATGGTCGAAAAATGATGTTGTTACGTTCTTCCATAGGGATGGGGATTGTGACAATTTTAATGGGAATGGTGACAAGTCCATGGCAATTGCTCATTTTGCGTTTAGTCAATGGTTTATTTTCTGGTTTTATTTCTATGTCTATCTCATTGCAGGCTTCCGTGACGCCGGACAAAGACTCAGGAAAAGCACTTGGGACGTTACAAACGGGTCAAATCGTCGGAACACTGATTGGTCCTCTGATTGGAGGAATATTGTCAGAATTAATTGGATTTGAAGGAGTCTTTTTTCTCACAGGAAGTTTCATTTTATTAGCTGGTCTGGTTGTCATGATCTTTATAAAAGAGACTGCAGCTGTTAAGAAAGAAAAATCAATAAAACAAAAAAGGAATTGGAAATCATTAAAACCTCTTCTCCCCGTCTTTATTGCTGCTACTATTACGCAACTAGCTATGATGAGCATTCAGCCCATCATCACGATATACACAAAAACGCTCTATCATGGAAAACATTTAGCCTTTATAGTCGGACTCGTCAGTGCGGTAACTGGCATTGCCAATCTGATTGGCTCTCCTATATTAGGGAGACTGGGGGATAAGATTGGACAGCGGAAAATTTTAATCATCTCCTTGATGATGTCAGCCTTGGCTTTCTTACCACAAGTATTAGCGGAAAATATCACTCTTTTGCTTATTGGACGCTTTTTGCTAGGATTATTCGTCGGGGGAATGATTCCTTCGTTAAACGTATTGGTCAAAAAATTAGCTCCTGCCAATCTCCAAGGAACAGCCTTTGGAATTAGTTCCTCTGCACGGTTCCTTGGAAATTTTCTAGGGCCTTTATTAGGAAGTTCTATTGCGGCTCTTTACAACATAAAGGTTATATTTTATATCACAATGGCATTTCTGCTGATCAATATGGTAGCTATATTACGGAATAAAAGTTTGGAGATACCTGTTACTAAAATGAAAAACAGCTAATTTCATATAAAAAGTGATGGTGCAAACCTTCAATTTTTTGTCTGTTCTGTCACAAAATCTACTAATCCATCCGGCTTGAGCATCTTCTTCCAAAGTATATTCACAGTCGTTATCGACAATTGGCAACATTCTATTCGTCTTTAGCAGCCTGTTATAGCCTTGACTCTTCCGCAATTTTTTTCTTCTGGATAATAGCCGCTCCCCTTGCTAATTGAGTAGACTGGATTGCATGGACAGGCGATTATCCATCATTCCTCCTTATGTTTCCCCTCTTTTTCAAGTTTACTTTCTAAATATTTTTTCTTTTTCATGGTGAAATGAGTGAAAGTCTCTCTCCTTTCTTCCTTTATCCTTTATACACATAAAGTTTCATGTTTTGATCTCGACGAAAAAGTTGATTGTTGTCAGAGTTCTTTGTCGATTCCCACTCACTGCTTGGAACTTCTTTGCAATTTTTTCCAATCCACTCGTTGATTTTCTGATCGCTTCCCATTCCCATGCCTGAAGAAATCAGGAAGTATTTCACATCACCCGCTTTTGCCATCTTTTCAAGTTTCTGAGGCGTCAAAACAGGATCACTTCCTGAAAATCCTCCCATCGCCATCACAGCATAATTGGTTTTCAACATGAATGGAGCGGCAGTCGTCGCCCTGTCAACAGCTAACATAAATTTTTCCCCATGATAGTGTTTTTCTAAATAACTCAGGAGTTTTGTATTTGATTCTTCTTCCATCATTCCGCCTCTTTGTCTAAAATCTGTTTGGCCACTCGGCTTTCCGCCTCTTTGTCCGCTATGGAACATCCCGCCTGGTGCTCCACCCGGTTGTGCAGAGTTGCTTTTTTCATCCATCATCAGACCAAATGATTGACTCGTAGGTCCTGCAACTGGAATTGTGCTGTTTCCCCCATGTAAAACGGTCGTAAGTCCCCAATAAAACGGAAGGATCAGCACGGCAAGCATTCCCGCAACAGACAGGAAGTAAGCAGCTTTTTCTCGATTTTGCATGATCGTCAAGAACACGAATAAAATAACTCCAACTATCGCAGTAAAAGCCATCCATGTTTCTGATACAACTTCTCTATTTTGGAATAAGATCAATGTTTCAAAGAAAGCGGTAGCTAGAATAGCCGCTGGCAAAAGCCAACTTGGCCATCCTTGCTTCTCCTTGTAGAAATTCCATAAGATGATCCAGCCCATTCCGACTAATCCCGCAATGGCGGGGCCCATCATACTTAAATAATACTGATGGAAAAATCCCGCGATGCTGAAAAAGATCATCATCGGTATAAGCCATGCCAGCCAAAAGATCGCAAATTTATGCTGCATCGTAAATTCTCTCGTTTTCCGATACGATACAATTAATCCAATAACCGAAAAGAGAACGAATGGCAGCAGCCAACTAATTTGACCGGCTAATTGTTTTGAGAAGAGCCGGGTTACGCCGGGATTTCCGGTTCCAAACATTCCCCTTCCCATTCCTCCATTCCCCGTCAAGCGTTTACCGCCATCTTGGCCAAAGGAGGAAGGAAATCCCCCATTTCCCAGTGTTCTAGTCCCATAGGTCATTCCTTGCGAAGAACTCCCGTTTCCGTTTTCAAACTGCTTTTGATTTTGCTCCATGTTCGGCATTCCTTTGAAAGCTCTGCCATTTCCATGCTCCATTCCTGTTAAACGTGAGATCCCATTATAGCCTAAAGCCAGTTCAAGGACAGAGTTTGTCTGGCTGCTACCGATGTAAGGACGCTCATCTTTCGGCACCATGTCCACAATCGCCGCCCATGAAAGGGATACGACAAGGAGCACAACGGTTGCCGCAATCAACTGTACCATTCGTTTCGTCCATTTTGATTTCGCCGCGATAAAATAAAAAAGATAAAACGCCGGTAATACCATATAAGCTTGCAGCATTTTAATGTTAAATCCAATTCCGACGAGAAAAAAACTCCATAATAACCAGCGAATTTTTTGTTTTTCCACTGCTTTCATTAAAAACCATGTGGCCACAACGGCTACAAAGATGGGGGTGCAGGCCAGTACTAAGCTGGACAGTAAAGCTGCTTTTCGTCCAAATTGAGGTTTGATAATGACATACATGAGCCATACGGATATGACCCCTGCCAGTGCTTCCGGCAACAGAACACTAAAGTCGCTTAAACCAAAGAGATACGCACTAAGCGCTTGGATCCACAACGCAACGGGAGGCTTATCCACGGTAATAAACCCCGCAGGATCGAAGGATGCATAGAAAAACGTATGGAAGCTTGTTAACATACTTTTAACAGCCACCGTATAATATGTATTGGATCCGGCATCCTTTAACCGATAAAAATTAAGAAAAATCGAGAGAAGGAGAATTCCTAACAATAAAAAGTCGATTCTTCCTTTTAATTTCATTCTCATAATTATTATTCGCTCCTTTTTTAAAGTAGAGAATCCCGCTCTCAAATAATAAAATTCTTACAATGAATACATTTTCGGAGAATCTTTATAAAGCCCGCTTATGCCCCAGTTCGACCCTTATTTGAAACCATGTTGATCATATAAAATTTTCCTTAATTTTTTCTTAACGAATGTTTGATGAAACGAAAGAGGAGAAAATAAAAAAAGCTTTTCTTGTTTGTGAAGAAACAAGAAATTGGAGGAAAAATCAAGAAAGCAATAAGCGGAATTTTCATTTTCGAATTTCTTGACAAAAGTTTGATAAGATATATCCCGATAGAAAGCGGCAATAAAAAAGCTCCTTGACTTAGGTTGATCCTAAGAAGGAGCTAACAGATACATGAACAAACTTATCACTGCAGAGTAAGAAATCCTATTAAGAAAAACAATGCTATTCTTTTGGGAATGAAGTTCCATTTCGTTTGAATCCATTTGGAGCAGATGGCTTATTCCAACACTTTGTAGATCATTGTGTTCAAAGTGTGGACCGTTAGCCTTATACTTCGAAAACAAAAGTCCATTCCTATCCACTTTTTTGAAAAATTTTTGTATATTATTTTTCCAATCGTTTTTCAAGTTCCGCTTTCTTCTCTTCATAGCCTGGTTTGCCGAGAAGGGCAAACATGTTGACTTTATAAGCTTCCACACCCGGTTGGTCAAACGGATTGACTCCGAGCAAGTAGCCGCTCATGGCACAGGCTTTTTGAAAGAAGTACACTAAATATCCGAACGTATACTCATCCATTTTTGGAATGCGGACGATTAAATTTGGAACACCGCCGTCTGTGTGAGCGAGCATCGTGCCCTCAAACGCTTTATTGTTCACAAAATCAACCGTTTTGCCGGCAAGATAGTTCAAGCCGTCAAGATCGTTTTCTTCCGCTTCGATAACCACTTCATGGCGCGGATTTTCGACTTTAATGATTGTTTCAAAAAGATCACGGCGCCCTTCTTGTATATATTGCCCTAATGAATGAAGATCAGTGGAAAAGTTTGCAGAAGAAGGATAAATGCCTTTTTGGTCTTTTCCTTCGCTTTCTCCGAATAATTGTTTCCACCATTCCGCAAAGTATTGCAGTCCTGGTTCATAATTGATGAGCAATTCGGTCGTTTTTCCTTTATTGTATAAAATATTTCTCACTGCTGCATATTGGTAAGCTAAATTGTTTTCCAGCTCGGAATGGCCGAAATCTTCACGAGCTTGAGCAGCGCCTTTCATCATCGCTTCAATATCCGCTCCGCTTACCGCAATCGGCAAAAGTCCTACTGCCGTCAATACAGAATAGCGGCCGCCGACATCGTCCGGAATCACAAAGGTCTCGTACCCTTCTTCATCGGCCACTGTTTTCAACGCGCCTTTCGCTTTATCGGTAGTAGCATAAATTCTTTTGCTCGCTTCTTCTTTTCCGTATTTTTCCTCCAACAACTTGCGGAAAATTCGGAAGGCTATGGCAGGCTCAGTCGTAGTTCCCGATTTAGAAATCACATTAATGGAGAAATCCTTGCCATCGAGAAAATCCATAACATCCTTCATATAGGTGGAGCTAATATTGTTGCCGGTAAAAATAATTTGCGGCGTTTTCCTTTTTTCGCTAGGGAGGGCGTTATAAAAACTGTGATTGAGCATTTCAATGGCAGCTCTTGCACCTAAATAAGATCCGCCGATTCCAATCACAAGCAGCACATCGGAATCTTGTTGTATCTTTGTCGCCGCTTTTTGGATGCGGGCAAACTCTTCTTTGTCATAGCCAACAGGCAGGTCGATCCATCCAGTAAAATCATGACCTTGTCCCGTTTTCTCATGAAGAGCATGGTGAAATACTTTCACAGCATCTTGCAAATAGTGTATTTCATGTTCTCCAAAAAAAGTTAAGGCTTTTGAGTAATCGAATTGAATGTGTGTCATATTGCGCCTCCGTCGGAAATATTTTCAACTTAACTTTAGCGAATGGAAAAAAAATAATCAAGCTGGAGATACAAAGGGAAGCGATTGCAAATATTCTTTCAAACTCCCTTAAAGCATGATCATTTGTCCAAAATTCATTCATTTTTTCTGTTGACAGGGGCCGTTCCATACAGCCCCTGCAATAAAAGATTTTAGCCTCCCAACATTTTTACAAAGAAGCTTTTAAAATCGAAAGCACATCGTCGCGATTGAGAGCATGGAAATTGCCAAATTTCCCACGGAACATGGCCTTATCTGCAATCTCTTCCAAGCGTGAATCGTCAATATTGTAATCAGCCAAACGAGACGGAGCGCCAAGCGAAGTCCAAAATTCCCGCAGTTTTTGGATTCCTTCTAATCCTGCTTCTTCCGGCGTTTTTCCTGTTGGATCCACGTCGAAGACACGGACCGCTAATTGTTGAAAACGTTCCGGATGAACATGCAAGTTATGTTTCATCCAGTTAGGGAAAAGAATCGCCAGCCCGCCGGCATGTGGAATATCGTATACAGCAGAGACTGCATGTTCAATATTATGGGTTGCCCAATCGCCTCGGTAACCCATTTGCAGCATGCCATTTAAAGCGATCGTGCCTGCAAACATAATGATTTCGCGCAGCTGGTAATTTTCCAAATCCTCCATAAGCTTAGGCGCTGTTTCTATAATAGTTTTTAAAGCCCCTTCACACATCCGATCTTGAAGCGGAGTGTCTTTTGCATCATGGAAATATTGTTCAAAAATATGAGTCATCATATCGACAATCCCATAAACCGTTTGATTTTTTGGCACGGTAAACGTATGGGTCGGGTCGCAAATGGAGAATTTCGGAAATACAAGCGTACTTTTCCAACTTACTTTTTCTTTCGTTTCCCAATTAGTAATAACAGCCCCTGCATTCATTTCTGATCCAGTCGCTGCATGAGTCAATACCGTTGCAAATGGCAATGCTGATTTGACATCCACTTTTTTCATGACAATATCCCAAGGATCTCCATCAAACATAGCTGCTGCCGCAATGGTTTTCGTGCAGTCAATGACACTTCCGCCGCCAACCGCTAAAATAAAATCAATTCCTTCTCTCTTGCATATATCTGCTCCTTTTCTAACGGTTGAAATCCGCGGATTCGGCTCCACACCGGAAAGCTCATGCACTTGAACATCGATTTCTTTCAACAAAGAAAGCACTCGGTCATAAAGACCATTTCTTTTAATGCTTCCTCCTCCATAAACAAGGAGCACATTTTTTCCGTATTTTGGAACCTCTGTTTTTAGCTGTTCCAGTTGCCCTTTCCCGAAAATCCACTTCGTCGGATTGTAAAAAGTAAAGTTATCCATTTCGCCACTCTCCTTTCTATTCTAACTCTGTTATTATGTAACATTTTCTATATATTTTTCAAAACATCCACCTTTTTAGAAGAGGATTCAGGCGAATTGGTTTGAAATATTTACCTGATGGCGAAAAGAATATTATAACTGCTTCTGCTACAACCTAGAACATGAATCATAAAGAAGGAGGTTTGCCTTATGAGTGTTCTTCAAAGAGTGGCGCTTATCTTCACTATAATAGGAGCCATCAATTGGGGATTAATTGGCTTTTTTCAGTATGATCTAGTAGCCGCCATTTTCGGTGGTCAAAATTCTGCTCTTTCACGCATCATTTACGGTATTGTAGGCATCGCCGGATTAATTAATCTCGGTCTGTTATTCAAGCCAAACGATGCACCAGAACGCGATCCTGAAGCCAGCACGGCTAAATAATATAATTAAACATTTTTAGAAGAAAAATGTTTCGTCAAAAGTGAAAGACTTCGCTAGTATAGGCATAAAAAGGCAAATCAATGACTCCCATTTGTGTTTGTTGGGAGGGAACAGCCATTACCATTTCCAAACAGGGGTTATGCCGATTAACATTGAATACTCCCCTTCCATCCTAAAAACTATTTTCCGCAAAAAAGAAGAAGGCGCTCGTCCTTCTTCTTTTTATATTTCTTCCTTTCGTTCGTCATGCATGGTCTTAAAAATCAGGTGAAAAGCCCAACTTATTCTATTTTTCCTTTATACCCAGCCTCTAAATTTGGCAGCCTCCGCTGTACGGCGAACCCCAATCATATAGGCAGCCAAGCGCATATCAATATTTCGGGATTGGGCCGTATCGTATACTGTGTTGAAAGCTCTCACTAATTTTTCTTTTAATCGCTCATTTACTTCTTCTTCTGTCCAATAATATCCTTGATTATTTTGCGTCCATTCAAAATAAGAAACCGTTACGCCGCCAGCACTTGCCAAAACGTCTGGTACAAGGAGGATTCCGCGACTAGTTAATATTCTTGTTGCCTCCGTTGTCGTAGGTCCGTTAGCCGCTTCTACTACAATAGACGCCTTAATATTAGGCGCATTTTCTGCGGTAATTTGATTTTCTACTGCTGCTGGTACTAAAATGTCACAGTCTTTTTCCAAAAGCTCTTTATTGGTGATCGTATTTTCAAATAACGTTGTAACAGTACCAAAACTGTCTCGGCGATCGAGCAAGTAATCGATATCAAGACCATCTGGATCATAAAGCGCCCCGTAAGCGTCTGAAATTCCGACAATTTTAGCCCCTTCATCATACAAGAATTTAGCCAAAAAGCTTCCCGCATTTCCAAAACCTTGAATAATGATTTTTGCTCCTTTAATATCAATGTCTCGCTTCTTCGCCGCTTCTTTAATGCAAATGGTCACACCTTGAGCGGTGGCTTTTTCCCTCCCTTGCGATCCTCCTAGCACAAGGGGTTTGCCTGTAATAAATCCAGGGGAATCAAATTCTCGCAGCCGGCTGTATTCATCCATCATCCACGCCATTATTTGAGAGTTCGTATACACATCAGGTGCCGGAATATCTTTTGTCGGCCCTACCAATTGGCTGATTGCTCGGACATAGCCGCGGCTTAATCGTTCGATTTCTCCCATCGACATCTGTCTCGGATCGCAGACAATACCACCTTTTCCACCGCCATACGGAAGATTCACAATGCCTGATTTGATCGTCATCCACATCGACAACGCTTTCACTTCATCTTCATTGACATCAGGATGAAAGCGAACTCCTCCTTTTGTTGGGCCGGTTGCATCGTTATGCTGTGCCCGGTAGCCGGTAAATACTTTCGTGGTTCCATCATCCATGCGGACCGGTATCCGAACCGTCAGCATACGCATCGGTTCTTTCAACAGTTCATACATTTCTTCATTATATCCCAATCGGACAAGAGCCTCTTTGATCACACTTTGAGTAGAAGTAAATAGATTTAAATTTTCCGTCATAAATTTCGCCTCTTTACACCTTTTTCATCTTCATTATTATAATAACATTTTGTTCATTCGTTCAACCGCTCAATTAAAATCTTCTTTTCCTATAATTTAAGAAAACTTAAGACGAATAACGGTTTTATGGGTTTTCCCATTCTTTTCATTACTTTCTGGCATTTCATTCGACTTGTCTCTCACTTTTTATTGAAATCATTTTCAATTTAATACAAGTTTCAAAAAAATGCTATGGAAAAATGTGATATTAACTATTTTTTTCCTCTTTTTTTGATGGCGACGAAACTATTTTTTCACTCAAAACGCTTCCGACACGGTTTTGGCCTGCATATAAAGAAGCAAATAATCCGGTCCTCCCGCTTTAGAATCTGTACCTGACAAATGAAATCCCCCAAAAGGCTGATATCCCACAATCGCTCCTGTACATCCTCTATTGAAATATAAGTTCCCTACATGAAAATCTTCGCGCGCTTTTTCCAAGTGTTGTCGATTATTAGAAATAACAGCCCCAGTTAATCCGTACTCCGTATTATTCGCAATTTCCTGCGCATGTTCAAAATTTTTCGCCTATACAAACGCAAACAACCGGAGCAAAAATTTCTTCCTGCATAATCCGAGCATCCGGTTCCACGTCCGCTATAATGGTCGGCTCTATATAATATCCAATTGAATCATCTCCTGTTCCCCCAATGATGATGTTACCTTCTGTTTTTCCAATTTCAATATATCTCATAATTTTTTGAAAAGAAGAGAGAACCATAACCGGTCCCATTTTGGTTTCAAAACGAGCGGGATCGCCAACTTTCCAAGTTTTCGCCAAATTGGCCGCCGATGGAGAACCTCGTCGTACACCTCTTAGTACAACAGCCCGTGAACAAGCAGAACATTTTTGCCTGGAAAAGCCAAAAGCGGAAGCGACAATCGATTGGGTGGCCAAATCGGCTTCTTTATCTACCACGACCGTATCCTTTCCACCCATTTCTGCTATGACTCGTTTTAGCCAAATTTGTCCTTTTTGTTTCTTGGCTGCTCTTTCATAAATTCGAAGGTCCGACATCACGAGAGCCTGTAAATGAAATAAACCTTGTTTTCGGATGATCGACTAAAAAATCGCCTATTTGCGACCCGCTTCCTGAAACAAATTGAAGCACACGTTAGGCAAGCCGGCTTCTTTCAACACTTTCATCCATTTTGCCGCCACTACAGGCGCTCTGGAAGCTGGTTTCAATAATACGGCATTTCCTGTTACAAGGGAAGCAGCTGTCGTTCCCGCAGTAATCGCCAATGGAAAGTTCCACGGAGAGATCACGACTCCTACTCCGAGCGGTATATAGTGATATCGATTACACTCACCCTCTCTACTTAGAACGGAGGTGCCATTTTTCATTTTCAGCATTTGTCTTCCATAATACTCCATAAAGTCAATGGCTTCTGCTGTATCAGCATCTGCTTCCACCCATGTTTTTCCTGCTTCTTTCACCATCAAGGCAGAGAATTCATGCTTTCGGCTTCGGATGATAGCCGCTGCTTTAAACAAAATGTCCGCACGCATTTCCGGTTTCGTTTTCCGCCAAGATTCAAACGCTTCTAATGCAGCTTGAACAACTTTTCCGCCAGTTCAAGATTGGCTTTGGAAACGAAGCCGATCACCTCTGTTTTGTTTGCGGGATTTCGAGAAATGATTTTCTCTTTCGTTGTAATTGGTTTACCGCCGATTACAAGCGGATACTCTTTGCCCAAATGCCGATCTGCCATTTTCAAAGCCTTTTGAAACGCTTCCCGGTTGTTCATATTCGTAAAATCTGTCAATGGTTCATGTTTATAAGGGATCACCCTTTTTCCTCCAGAACATCAAATTGGGATTAGCGGAATACGATGGAACAGCAAAACATTCATGAGGTTGATGAAAACATTGTCCTTTTGTTTGGAAAGTATCTTATTACATGATATCGAAAAAAGTTTTTTTCATGCTAAAATAAAACCGAACGGCTTTGCCGTTCGATTTTATTTTTTTTGAAACGTATTGTTTTTTTCGGATTGAGCAATCCACTCTTTCAGTTTCTCTTTTAAAGTATTAAATCCAGCGGAGGATTCATTCAATTTAATATTTCTGTAGCGTTGGGATGTTTTTCTTTCCGTTTTGTCGGATTCCATTTCACGCATGGAAAGACTGATTTTTCCTTCTTCTTCATCGATAGACACAATCTTTGCTTTAACCTCGTCCCCAACTTTTAAATAGTCTTCAATGTTTCTGACATATCCATGGGTAATTTCGGAAATATGGATGAGTCCTTGCGTTTCCTCATCTAGGGCGACAAATGCCCCATATGGCTGAATCCCGGTGACTTTTCCGGTTATTATGGCACCAACTTCATATTTTGCAGACATGCAAACACTCCTATAATATTTATTCTCCTATTTACGCATTGAACAATTATAACATAATCGTACTTTTACCGCAAAACGATTGTAAACTTGAGTCAGTCAAGACTTTGTGGGAATTTTTTTGGTTCGCTGAAAATAGATGTAAG
>JADBKC010000070.1 GCA_014896555.1 Caryophanales bacterium
AAGTCATTTCCCATCGAGGAAATGAATTGTTACATAACGGCGAAACCATTCATCCAAACGACGATGTCAATATGTCTCAAAGTTCAAATGACACATTCCCTACAGCCATGCATATTGCCGTGTACAATGCCTTTCAAAAACGGCTCGTCCCTGCGTTGCAGCAATTGAAGTCCACACTGAAAGACAAAGAAAATCAATACATGAAGTTGATTAAAATCGGAAGAACTCACTTGCAGGATGCTACACCATTAACGCTTGGACAAGAAATTTCAGGTTGGCGGACAATGTTGGAGCGGACGGAACAAATGCTGAAAGATGCCAGCTCCTACATTCTAAACCTGGCTATTGGGGGAACCGCCGTTGGAACAGGAATCAACGCCGACCCTACTTTTGGACCCAAAGTGGCAAAGGAACTGGAAAAACAGACAGGATATCCGTTCCGATCTTCTGACAATAAGTTTCATGCCTTGACAAGCCATGATGAAATCGTTCACTTTCATGGCGCATTAAAAGCGTTGGCGGCGGATTTAATGAAGATTGCCAATGATATTCGCTGGCTTGCAAGCGGGCCGAGAAGTGGACTTGGAGAATTGACAATCCCAGCCAATGAACCGGGCAGTTCGATTATGCCAGGAAAGGTAAATCCTACTCAATGCGAAGCGATTACCATGATCGCCGCTCAAGTTTTTGGAAATGACGCTACTATTGGATTTGCCGCCAGCCAGGGAAATTTTGAATTAAATGTCTTTAAACCGGTTATTATATATAATGTTCTCCAATCAATCCGTTTATTGGCAGACGGAATGGTTTCTTTTGAAGAGAAATGTGTCCGTGGTTTGGAAGCCAATCAAGAAGTGATCGAAAAATTAATGAATCAATCTTTAATGTTAGTCACGGCCTTAAATCCATATATTGGATATGAAAAAGCGGCAGAAATTGCAAAATTGGCGTTTAAAGAAGGAACGACATTAAAAGAAGCTGCTTTAAAAACAGGATATGTGACAGAAGAACAATTTGATGAATGGGTGGATCCATCCAGGATGATTCATTTATAAGCGATTCGCGCGGCAAGACAACTGTGCTTTTTCTAAATGAAGGCTTAGAAAAGTGGGAATGGTGAAAAATTTTCCCGGGCGATTTTAAAATGAAGAAGGAGAGGCACCAGAAATGATGCCTCTCCACAGCCATGTCCTATTCAGTTTATTGTTGTTGGCCTTGGAAACCGCTCATTTGTTGTTGAGCGAAAGAAACTAAACGTTTTGTAATTTCTCCCCCTACAGAACCGTTAGCACGGGAAGTCGTATCTGCTCCAAGATTTACACCAAATTCTTGAGCAATTTCATATTTCATTTGGTCAATAGCTTGCTGAGCGCCAGCTACTAGTAATTGGTTGCTGCTATTGCTTCTATTTGTTGCCATTTTGAGTTCATCTCCTTATTGTATTTTTGGGTTAGGCTGGAATTGCACCAGACTCAAGGAATCACTTTTCCTTTTCCTCTTGGCTAACCCAAGATGTTGTGAATGAATGTGATGATTGGCTGGCTGTACTAATATTATGTTTCGGTTTTATTGTATTATTCGAAGATCAGCAAGGTAGTTATTTCCTTTCTTAAAATGGAGGGGCGGCAATGTCTGACTCTTGAAAGAATGATCCCTCCAGATCAAATTCCCAACTTATCAAATGTGGAGGGATCTCTTTTATCTTCTGTTAATCCTATTGGTTTGGAGGGTCTTCTTCCAAGAATGGATGTGCTTCTTCGATATTTGCTCTATTTCCACGCAAATGAACAGTTCCTCCCGCAAGGCCTTCATTGATCATGCGATCCACATCCAAAAATAATTCATCCTTTCCTTCAAAGCTGGTATCCGGCAAAAAGGAATATTCCTGTTTTCCCTGTTTTTTTATTGCCATTTTCATCTCCTCCTTCATTCCTATTTTGCAGAAGAAGAAGAGAGAATATTCTTTTTAGCTGGACTTCACACAATTTTTTCATGACCACAGAAACATTTGATGCGGCCAATCAGCTGTTCATAAATGGGTTTTTCCCCGATATTGGATTATGCAATAATTTGTACATAAACAGAAAATAAGGCAAAGTGCCCTGCATGAAAAGGAAAGTGCGCTTTTCCATATTCTTATTGGGGAAAATTCCAATCATCCATTTGAGCTTTCAAATTTTGTTTTTTCGAAAAATAATTGTGTCAAATGTTTCAGTCGTTACTTTTCAATTTCTTTTTCGTCGAAACTCATCGGTTTTGCATTAACTTCAAATAATACTAATTGTCCTGACTCTTTTTTGCCGATATCCATTGAAAATTCCCGAAAAAATCAAACTCTTTAGAAAGCTGATGACCGCAGGCGTTGGCCAGCTTTGACATTTCTTTTTCCAATGAAGGAGACGCAAGAGATTGAAAGGGGATTCGTTTTCCGCCGTTTGTCGTATGTGTGGTTATCTGCTGTTTGGTTAATACTCTTTCTCCAATACCCGTAACGGTATAGCATTTATTTTGATAATGGACAAGAACGCGAAAATCGTATTTATTTCCATTGATTTTCTCTGTTTCTACTGCCTCTTGAAGAAATATATTGTTCCAGCCATTCTTTCTTTCGGTCACCATAGCACGACTCAATGGACGGGTATTGATGCTTTTGCCGGACATTTTGGCAAGTGACTGATCCGTTGTCCTCAAGAGTTAAGAAATCAATGCCATTTCCTTGAGAAAGGGATCGATGTTTTGCATACAGCCGTTTTTTTTTCCAATAAAAAGGATTGGAACGAGTCAAAATTTTGGAAGAGCTGCGTTTCCGGCAAATAGTTTGCTAATAAAAATTCGTCTTTCTTTAAGGACTGGTATTCTTCCCATTTATTGAGATAAGAAGGATTAAAAAAAGGGATTCCTTTATTGTCTAGAACGTGGACGAAATTTTGACAGGAGCGGCTTTTTTTTTTGTTCTGCTTGGCATTCGGTTGTAAACTACATCCGGAAAAGGGAACCGGGCTTCGAGCCAAGTTTCTGATTCCTTGTGATAAATGGAGCCATCGATAACATCATCGTTTACTCCGTTGAGGCAAAAAATAAAAGAAAGCCCTCCTTTTGCCTGCAAGGCCATTTGTATGTTTTTAAACAGCGGAATGTTTCCATAAAAGGTTCCATCTGCCGTGCAATCAGTTAAAATTCCGACTAATGGTCCGATCTTTTCTTTTTTTTTTGGAGAAACAATAAACTCTTTTTTCGGCTTATTGCCCTTTCTAAGTGGATACATATACTGGTTGCAACCAAAAATAAGAGGGGGGTTATCGGGATCATGATGGTACCATTTTTGATGATCGGCATCATAATAAATGATCATTTAAAAGCTCCTCTTCATCCAAAATGGATTTTTCCGTTAAATATACACCAAATTGCAATGACATTTTATGAGTTAATTGTTCGAATTTTTTTAAATCTGGATGAATAAAGATGGATCTTCCAGGTTTAGAATTGGCTTCAAAAAACCATACTCGTCCTTCCCGATCAATTCCAAAATCGAATCCGATTTCTGCTACGATTCCATCTATTTGAGATTCCAGCGCTTCTGAAAGTGTAAGGGCGGCCCTTTCTAATCTCGACTGAAAAGTTTTCAATAACGTTGGTTCCGGAAAAATTTCTTCTAAGCTTTTTACTTCTCCGCCGTTTTTTAAATGGGTTGTCACGCTTCCTTTTCCAGCCACTTTGGCGGCCAGTGCGGTCACTTTCCACTGTCCATCCAAGTCTTTATTTGTATGGACGCGAAAATCAAGCGGTCTATTGTCATGGCGCAAAAGGGAAATTCCTTGCTGTAAAAGCATTTGAGGGAAAGTCCGTTTCGAAAAACAAGAAAAAATAAATTCATGCAAATTCTTTACTTTCAACAAATGGTTGCCATCTTGATCATGAAAACGGCAGTAATAGTTTTGGTCTTTATCTTGTATAAATTGATAGATTCCTTTTCCCGAACTGCCGTTCATCGGCTTCAAATAAATGTTTTGCCAGCGTCTTAGCATTGCTTTTAGCTGGTCTATGGATGTGAAAACTTCTGTTTCTGGAAGATACGGCTTAGCATCCTTGTTTTGCTTCAAGTATTCAAAAATTTCCTGTTTGTTGAAAAAACCTGGGTTATACCAAGGAATGAAATAATCGTTTTGCAGTTTTTTCTTCACTTGTTGGTAAGAAGGATTTTTTTCGCTTCTGCGGTTCGGCAGACGGTCATAGATGACATTAGGAAATGGAAATTTGATGATCTTCCACTTGTTTTCCGAAAAGTAATAACCCGAAATGATCCCATTGTCCCAGTCGATTTGCTGTTCCCCGAAAACATACGTGATAACACCTAAGGAGGCTTGCATGGAGAGCAGCTTTGCAAAAAACCCTGTTCTTTTGCCTATTGGCCGAATGGGGAAAGGAGTGAATCCGGCTGAAAAAATGCCGATTAAAGGACCAATCATATACGTATCTTCGGATATAAATAAGTGACACGATTTTACCTCAGATGGAAGCAATAGTTTTTCTGCGAGAGCGGAACTAATGGATAGGATGTTCCGTCTGTTCATATGGATATTGGGCAAGTTCTCTTCTACTTTCGTACCAAAACAAATTCTGATTTTTTCAGACGGCGGTTTTTGTAAATCTTTTGGAAGATAGATAAATTCTTCTTCGTCCTCTACGATTTCGAGCCGATAGAACTTTTTCATTTGACCACCTCATGAAGATATTTTTCGTATTCCGAAAGCCAATCTGCTCCAGATGTGTTTTCATTCATCATGGTTCTTTTCATAATATTCCAACCTTTCTTTCCACTTTTTCTCGGCTATACGAAAAATAGCCAGTGCGGACGGGCGAATAGTGTCATGATGAATAGCCTCTTTTTTGGACGGTTTTGAATTCACCTCAATGAGCCAAGGCTTTCCCTTTTGATCAATTCCGATATCTACTCCTAATTCTAAATAATTTCCATCCGAACGTTGATGAATGTCTTGCGCTGCCTTTATGGCCAGTTGTATCATCATTTGATAAATACGAAAAAAATCGGCAGGAAAAAAACTTTTTAAGAATGCTTTTGGGTTTTCCAAACGCGCTCCTTGAGAAATGTTGGAGACAATTTCATTCTTTTTCCCAGTTCGAGCGACAATAGAGGTTACTTTCCAGCTGTTATCGCATTGCCAATGGCAAAGTAATCGAAAATCCAGTAAGCAATCTTGTGGCATAAGAAGGTCTATTTTTTTTTTGAATGAGATACGAAGAGGGGTCTAACGAGTGGAAAAGTTTAGTTAGAAAAGGCTGGATCTCCATTGTTTCCTCCATATCTAACGTTTCTCCGGTTGATCGAATGGCCGCTTTTCCATTCTTTCGTTCAGCAAAAATAATGTCTTTACCCTGGCTTCCAGCGACCGGCTTTATATAAACAGGTGAATTTTCCAGCATTTTCAAAAGCGACTCTTCCGTTAAAAGTTTTGTTTCTGGCAAATAAGGACGGATATCGTCGTTATCTTTAAGAAGACGATAAACGCTCCATTTATCCAAAAATGATTCGTTAAAAAAGCAAATCCGGTGATTCTTTAATACGTGCTTCGCATTTCGAAAAACATTTGAAGTTTCTTTTTTTCGGGAGTGAATCCGGTTGTACATGACATCTGGATATGGAACGGTTTCTTTTTTCCAATCATGTTTTTCCCAATAGTAGCCTTTTTCTTTATTCAAGTAGTTCAAGTTAGCAACAAATAGAAAGCCGCCTCTTATTCGGGATATTTGATCCACTTCCTTGCAAAACTTTTCTATAGAAGGAAACTGTATATGTCTTTCTGATTTTTTTATTTCAGTTAAGATGGCAATCACCGGACCTAAAAAAAGCGTGGCAGAATCGGCCTCGTAGTAGCCTTGCCATTTTCGCTCTAAAAAGAATAAATCTCCTTTACTGTCGTTTTTCATTTGAAACCAATGTTCATTCGTACGATCAACATCCTGTTCTTTGAGATCAAAATCCCAATGTCCCACACATAATTTTAATGGGCTTATGTTTAAGGTTTCTGATGGGAAAAACGATATTTGAACGCATTCTTCACCTTGACATTGTTTCATTTTTACATATAAATCGAAAAACATTGAGCCATTCCCCGTTTGCACTTCATCCATGTGAAATTTTATAATGAAACAATAGGCGATTGCTGATGTTTTCATCGTATGAAGGAAGAGAGTAAAAGGTTCATTTTCTAAAAGATCGGGAAGGAGATAGGAACAATGACAGGGTCTTTACTTGTGTTATTTATGGTCATAATCGGAGCCGTTATTGGCGGAATTACGAATGCCATTGCCATTCTAATGCTGTTTCGCCCCCATCGCAGTCTGTATATTGGGAAATGGCATATTCCCTTTACACCTGGATTGATTCCGAAACGGCGGAAAGAAATTGCGATTCAGCTAGGAAAAATCGTATCCGATCATTTAGTTACACCGCAAAGTATTCAAAAGAAATTTCAAGATCCGCAATTTCTTCAAGATATGACTTCACTCGTTCAACAAGAATCCAAGCGATTATTCACCTCCGACAAAACAATCAAGGAATGGATGGAATTAGCCGGCTTGCAAGAACCGGAAAAGCGACTGGAAAGATATTTGAAAAAGAAAGTGGAAAAAACGATTGTGGAATTGGAGCATTCTTATTCAAGCCAGACGATTAAAGAGGTTCTCTCGCCTGAAACGATTCGAAAGCTGGAAGAAAAACTTCCGGATGTGAGTGCCTATATTTTACAACATGCAATGAACTACTTTTCAAGTTCGGAAGGTAGACAAAGAGTGAAAAAAATGCTTGATGACTTTTTCGCGGAACGGGGGATGATGGGGAATATGCTTCAAATGATTTTAGGCAATTCCTCGATTGTCGATAAAATACAGCCCGAAATCATGAAATTTTTGCGCAATCCGGGAACGAATGAAATTCTTTTTTCTATAATAAGAGAAGAATTCGAAAAAATGCTGGAATGGAAATGGGAGCGTATTTTTTCGGAATGGCTGGATAAGAATACGGCAGAGAAAGGAACTGATTTTATCATTCGTCAGTTCAAAATAGAAACATTTTTTCAAACAACACTCTCTGATCTGCTGAGTTCTTATGAGGAAGAAATTTTGAATCAATATATTCCACGGCTAGTTGAAAAAGCAGCCCCATTTTTTTCGAGTCGTATCCAAACCATTGTAGAAAAATTACGGATCTCGGATATTGTTCGCGAAGAGGTGGAGTCTTTTTCCGTCGATCGCATTGAAAAAATGGTGATTGAAATCGCTAATAAAGAATTAAAGGCTATTACCTATTTAGGTGCATTGCTGGGCGGAGCAATCGGCTTGCTGCAAGGATTCGTTACATTGCTGTTTCCATAAGAACAATACAAATTGTCAAGAACATTCTCGCTTTTTCGTTCATAATTTGCTATAGTTGAGTGACAGTTTCAGTGAAATTGCATGTTAAAAAACAGCTGTAGGCAGGTTGTTGTCTTATTACGAGTGGATGGTGTAGATAAAAAGGAGGAGGGCCTTACATGGAAAGTCTTTATGACAATGCTCGAGTCTTGGAAAAAGCGCTGCGTCAAAGCGAAGAATATGTGAAATTGAAAAAATTGTTTTATGCAGTGAACAACGATGAATCAGCAAGAAATCTATTTGCCAATTTCCGCGATATTCAATTGCGTTTGCAGGAAAAACAAATGATGGGGCAAAAAATTTCGGAAGAAGAAGTGGTTCAAGCGCAAAAAGCGGCAGCTCTTGTTCAGCAGAACGGAAAAATTGCACAATTAATGGATGCAGAACAAAGGATGAGCATGGTTATCAATGAACTGAACAATATTATTATGAAACCGCTCGACGAATTATACGGTGCAGTGAACGGATAAAGAAAAGAGTGGCAACATTACCAATAGAAGTCTCAATAGTGAGGGATTTTCATCCTCCGCTATTGAGACTTCTCCTTTTTATTTGGCAAAGCCAAAAGAGAAACCTTTTAGATTTGTCATCTGCATTCATAATCGTTTCTATAAAACTTTAAAAAAGGAATAAAAATTATGTTTCTTCACCATTGTTTATGATTCAAATAGAATTCTGACAATAAGTTCGCTAAAGTGGAAGACTTCAAACACACTCCTTCTTTAGCTTAAAGACCGGCCAGTTCTTGAAAGACGGACTCACGATCATTCTCCTTTTCAAGGGCGGCTGAATAAACAATGCGCTCAACGGTTGAATCGGCAATTTGGTATTTTCGACTAATATCTTGAATGGTTGTCCCAAGAACCTGTTCATAGATGAAAAGGCGAAAACGGTAGGTATAGTGCTGACGAGAACAAATGGACTCAAAAGAAGCCGCAAAGACTTCTCCGCAATTTAGGCATCTATATCTTTTTACATAGACCTGTAAAAATAAAGGCTTGTTAAGAATAGGTAAGTCTCGTACTTTTCTTGTCCTTTTGTCATGGACAAACGACGAAAGAAAACCACAATGAAGGCAGCGCTCTTCCTCCGCTTTTTTCTCAACATAAACCATATAGAGAGTAGGAAAAATTTCTTGATTCACTACTTCAAATTCTGGCATTTCTAGTGATGCGGAAAATACTGACAGAACCTCTGTTATGTTTTGTTGTCGCTAACATTATTACTAGGAATCTGTTAGTGTTTTCTTATTTTTTGTTTAAAATCACCAAATGTGATGATGAATCAAAGAAATCAAAACGTTCATGCTAGCGCTTGTTGTCAGCAGAAGAAGATGAGAAAATACAAAAAAGAATGTGGATATGGAGAAGAAAGTTTAATAACCAGAATTGCCCCGGCTGCCAGTCTGTTCATTCATATAAACAGGAATAGGTTCTAATTTTGCTTGTTCCTTCATAAAAGTATAAAGAGACGGTTCGATAATAAGGGGGAACATCGATGGTCTATCGTTTACTGGCGGTAAACATAGATGGAACAATACTTCAGGACAATGGCCGTTTAAATAAGATGACGAAAGAGGCAATTGCCTATGCGCAAGAAAAAGGAATTTATATTTGTTTAGTATCGGGAAGACATTATCCTTCCGTAAAAAAAGTCGCTAAATCGCTGAAAGTAGACAGCTGTTTAATTGCTCATCAAGGAGCTTTTGTAGCGAAGCAGCTCGATAAACCAATCTTATTGAAACGAATTCAAGAAGATATTACGTATGAACTCACCCGTTTTTTAGAATCCTTTCATTGTCGTATTTGCTTATCCCATGAAAAATTTTCAGTCAGCAATAAAATGGATTTGCCCGATTCTCTAGTTGGAAGAACGGTTTGGCAGCGTACGAATAACCGTATGCTATACCCGCAATACTTTGTGGAGTCTGTAAGCGACTATTTGGAAAAAGAGCCAGTCTCTCCTCCCAAAATGGAAATCATTTTTCAGAATCCTAGAGATTTGGAAGATGCAAAAAAAGCGATAGAAGGCATGTATGAGGAAGTGGCTGTCATCCGCACGGATCAAAATCGTTTTGATGTTGTCCCAAGTGGGGTATCGAAGTTTCATGGACTGATGTATTTATGCGAGAGAATAAAAGTTTCTCTAAAAGAAGTGGTCATGATTGGTTCTGGCATCGACGACTTGCCTCTCTTGCACAATGCCGGCCTGGGAGTTGCCATGGGCAATGCTCCTGATGATGTCAAAGCAGCTGCCGATTGGATAACAAGATCCAATCAGGAAAACGGGGTATCTTATGTCGTGAAAGAGTTATTTAGGAGACAGCGGCCGATAAGGTTTTTGGAAAAAATGGATCACTTAAAATAAGAAACATTTTTTATCGCCCTTGTTTCGACAATGGGCGTTTTTTTATGGCCAAAAGCATGTGGAAAATTTCTTTGAGGCTTTTGGATGAAAAAATGAGGAGCCATTCTATCCTAACTGTACGCTTGCAGGCGAATATACGGATGGATTCTTGACCAATGGACGATTCATTCAGTAAACTAAAGGATAGTTTACATATTGAAAGGTGATACGATTGAACATTCTTGTAACAGGCACAGTAGATGAGCGTTTTCATAGACCTCTTCAATTAATTGCCAATTTATTTTTTGAGGAAACCAATATCCTTTTTGCAGAGGAGAATCTTCCCGAAGAAACCCTCAGAGTGGAGTTGGATATTCAGGCAAATTCATTGATAAAAGTACAGATGGCTTTATCGGTACCTGATTCCACGAAGATCTATCAATCTTCTGTAGAAAAAGCGTCGGTTCCATCCCTAACGGAAAAAGAATATTTTCAGCAAATGAAAAAAGCTGTATCGCGCGCATTTCTTGAAGTCCTTCAACAGTATACCGGAATTCGGCAGCAGTGGGGATTTTTAACCGGCATCCGCCCAACAAAGCTCCTTCATAAAAAATTACGGAACGGGATTTCAAAAGAGGAAGCCCATGAACAATTAAAAAAAGAATATTTAATTTCAGATGAAAAGATTCACTTAATGGAGAAAATTGTGGATCGGCAGCTAACGATTGTCCCTGATCTTTATCATTTGCAAAAGGACGTGAGCATTTATATTGGCATACCGTTTTGTCCAACGAAATGCGCTTACTGTACCTTTCCCGCTTTTGCGATCCAAGGAAAACAAGGAAAAGTGAATTCGTTCTTAGGCGGTCTTCATTATGAAATGGAGAAAATCGGCCAATTTTTAAAAGAAAACGGTATTAAAATCACAACGATTTATTATGGCGGTGGCACACCGACTTCAATCACAGCAGAGGAAATGGATCTTTTATATGATCAAATGCATCGATCATTTCCGGATATTGAAAATGTAAGAGAAATTACCGTTGAAGCGGGCAGACCCGATACGATTACGCCAGAAAAACTCGAAGTGCTAAGAAAATGGAATATTGACCGAATCAGCATCAATCCGCAATCTTATATTCAAGAAACGTTGAAAGCCATTGGCCGCCACCATACAGTGGAGGAAACGATCGAAAAATTTCACTTGGCTCGAAGCATGGGAATGAATAATATCAACATGGATTTGATTATCGGTCTTCCTGGTGAAGGAGTGCGGGAATTTCAATATTCATTAGATGAAACAGAAAAACTAATGCCAGAATCTCTGACGATTCATACCTTATCGTTTAAACGTGCATCGGTCATGACCCAAAATAAAGACAAATATCCAGTGGCAAGCCGGGAAGAAGCGGAAAAGATGATGAAGTTGGCCGAAGACTGGACCGCAGTGCACCATTATGTTCCTTATTATTTGTACCGGCAAAAAAAAATTTTAGGGAATCTTGAAAATGTTGGATACGCCTTGCCGGGGCGAGAGAGCATCTACAACATTTTGATCATGGAAGAAGTGCAGACGATCATTGGATTAGGATGCGGGGCAGCAAGCAAATTTATCGATCCGGAGACTGGAAAGATTGAACGTTTCGCCAATCCGAAAGATCCAAAATCCTATAATGAACGCTACGAAGAATATACAGAAAAAAAGATTCAGATTTTACAGCAGCTTTTCTGCAAACGACAGCCTTCTTGATAAGGCTGTTTTTGATTTGCATGGAAAAACATGTTGGAGACTTGCAGAAGAGAACATATTTGAATTCGGGAATGACTATTTAACTCATGGGAATTGAGGAAAGAATCGATTGGAAGTCATGTTGAAATTCGAAGTTGAAAAATTTGAGCCTTCTCATAGAGGCTCGTCTTTATGAGTGAAACAACAATAGTTTCCCTGCTGGCGATGTGCAACGGTGAGTGTAATCAGTAAAGCCTTTTTCCTTGAGAATTTGGCTGCCTTTTTCTTTCGCCTCATAGTCGTTGGCTGCTTCAAACGTATCATCTAACAACTTTTCACCATTTTTTTGGAAGACAGTCAGCGTATATTCTTTCAATGTAGAAACCTCCCAATATGCATCTAGTTCAAAATAAAGAATATTTACAATATTTTGTTTAAACATTTTAAACGATTTCTGCTTATTTTTCAATGGATAAGTTTTTGAATAGGTTGACGGAGAATCTGTCTCCTTTGCAAATTGGCCAAAACCATCAATATCTTTCAGTTTTCACTGTGATGAGGATAGATTTCAATAGAAAATCTTTCATAATAAAAGTATAATGAAAGAACATACATTCGATTTTTGGCTTGGAGGGAATGCCACCGTGAAACAAATTCGATTTATCCATACAGCAGATCTGCATTTGGATAGCCCATTTATCGGTTTGGAACAGCGCCTGCCTCCGGAGTTGTTTGCAAGAATACGCGAAAGTACGTTTCGTTCTTTTCATAGAATCATAGATGAAGCTATCAAAAGAGAAGTGGATTTTGTCCTCATATCGGGCGATTTATTCGATGGTGAAGACAGAAGCATTAAAGCACAGGCACGGCTGCAATCAGAAATGAATCGATTAAAACAGCATGGCATCTCCGTATATCTTTTGCATGGAAATCATGATCATTTAAATGGCCAATGGGTGTCGTTGAAAATGCCATCCAATGTTCATATTTTTTCTTCTCAAGTGGAAACAATGCGCCATCAGACAAAAGAGGGAGCGATCGTTCACTTATATGGATTCAGTTATGATAAACGCCATGTATGGGAGCGGAAAATAAACGAGTACCAAAAGCAAGACGGAGCGGATTTTCATATCGGTTTGCTTCACGGCTATGAGGAAAGCGGAAAATCTGGCCATCAGCCTTACGCTCCATTTTCAGTAAACGATTTGCTGGAAAAACAATTTGATTATTGGGCGCTTGGACATATTCATCAAACGAAGATTTTACATAAAGAGCCTTATATTCTCTATCCGGGGAATATCCAAGGACGCCACCGAAAAGAAATAGGAGCGAAAGGATGCTATTGTGTTGTGTTGGATCAAACTGGAACAAACCTTGAATTTATTGAAACAGCCGATATTCAATGGAAAAAAGAAGTCATGAAGCTCTCGGAAGAAGAAAGTTTTCATTCTTTTTTCCTGCGCTTGAAGCAAATGATTGAGGAGAACCGTCAAACGAATCAAGGTGTTATGCTGGAAATACAGTTGGAAAATGTGTCCAATCGAGAAATAAGAGAGAAAATCACGAGCGGAGAATTATTGGAAGCTCTGCAAGACGGCGAAGAGATCAATGAGTCGTTTGTTTGGGTCCATCAAATCGTCATCGACCCGCAACATTATCAGAAATTCAATGGAAATCATCCATTTTACCGGGAATTTGAAAATCAGATTGCATCTTTGACAAATGAAGATTGGGAAAAAGCGCTTTCCTCCCTTTATTTTCATTATAAAGCGAGCCGTTTCTTAACTGATTTGACAGAGGAAGAAAAAGAGGAAATGTTAGAAGAAGCGAAACGATGGATTCAGGAAGGATTGTCTGAGGAAGGAGCAATGAGCGGTGAGAATTTCTGATCTTTATATATACGGCTTTGGAAAATTAGAAAATTTCCATTTAAAAGAATTGCAATCGCTGCAGTTGATTTACGGGGAAAATGAAGCGGGAAAATCGACCATTATGGCGTTTATCCATGCCATTTTATTCGGATTTCCTACCAGACAAACAAAGAATTATGAACCAAAAACCCATTCTAAATATGGAGGGAGATTGACGCTTGAAACTGTGAATATGGGCAAAGCGGTCATTGAAAGAGTGAAAGGAACATCTTCCAGTTCGGTGACCGTAAGGCTTGACGATGGAACCACAGGCGGTGAAGATCTTCTCCGTCGTCTATTAAATGGAATGGATGAGAACTTTTACCGTTCTGTTTTTTCATTCGACGTCCATGGTTTGCAAAAACTTCACCAATTAAAAGAGGAAGATATCGGCCGCTATTTATTTTCCGCTGGAACCGTTGGAACGGATTCCTTATTCCGGATGGAACAAAAACTGCAAAAAGAAATGGAAAAGCTTTATAAGCCAAACGGACGGAATCCGGTCATTAATCAAGAATTGCAAACATTGAAGGAACTAGAATCAGAGCTTAAAAAAGGGAAAAAGAAAAATGACCAATATCTCCATGTTTTAGTGGAAATCGAGAATCAAAAACAGCATTTATCGAAGCTGTCCGCCGAAGAAAGGAAATGGCAAGCGTATCAGGAAAGACTGGCAAGAGAAGAAACAGCAAGACCTTTTCTTTTGGAAAAACAACGGTTGGAAGGGGAAATGAAAGCGATCGGAGAAGTGGCATTTCCGGTGGATGGCA
>JADBKC010000232.1 GCA_014896555.1 Caryophanales bacterium
GGAAAAACTTGAACTGTTCGCTTCCATTTCAAAAGAGGAAGTAGCGATGGCAAAAAAGCTCCTATTTGAAACATCTGACGAGTCGTTAGCAGCATTCACCGAATTTTACCGTGATAAAAAGAAAGAAACAAAAAGCACGCTTCCGGACATGACACTTGAGGAGCGACTCGCCTACTACATTGTTGAAGGAACGAAGGAAGGGTTGATTCCGGATTTGGAGCAAGCACTTGCATCCTACCCTTCCCCACTTGAGATTATTAATGGACCGTTAATGGAGGGAATGAAAGAAGTCGGCAGGCTCTTTAACGACAATCAATTAATTGTGGCAGAAGTACTGCAAAGTGCGGAAGTGATGAAAACAGCAGTGTCTTTTCTAGAGCCTTTTATGGAGAAAAACGCATCCACTTCCACAAAGGGAAAAATCATTTTAGCAACGGTCAAAGGAGATGTTCATGACATCGGGAAAAACCTAGTGGACATTATTTTGAGCAATAACGGCTACGAGGTTATCGATCTTGGCATCAAAGTTGCACCTAACGAACTGATTGAAGCGATCAAAAACGAAAAACCTGATATTGTAGGGCTATCGGGTCTCCTTGTGAAATCGGCGCAGCAAATGGTGATTACAGCCCATGACATGAAAAAAGCAGGAATTTCTGTCCCAATTTTAGTAGGCGGCGCTGCTCTTTCAAGAAAATTTACAGAAACAAAAATTTCAACACAATATGATGGACTTGTACTGTATGCGAAAGATGCGATGACCGGCCTGTCACTGGCAAATACGATCCAAAGCCCGGACGAGTATGAAAAGCTTCTCGCCGAGAAAAAAGAAAAGACTGTCTCAAAGCCCGTACAATCGAGTTATGAAGGTCGGTCTCCAGCTGCAACAGCTGTCAGAATTTCATCAGCTGTTTCTACAAAAGTACCGGTTTTTGTACCAAAAGATACGAAACGCCATTTATTAACTTCGTATTCTCTTTCCCATATCGAACCTTATATAAATCAGCAGATGCTGCTGGGACACCATCTTGGCGTAAAAGGAAACATTGCAAGGCTATTGGCGGCAGGTGATGAAAAAGCTTTGAAAGTAAAAGAAATTATCGATAAGTTAATTGCAGAATCAAAGAAAAACGACTGGATTACGCCGGCTGCTGTATATCAGTTCTTCCCTGCCCAGTCTGACGAAAATAAAATATATATTTACGATCCTGAAGATCAAAGAAAGATTTTAGAAGTATTTGAGTTTCCTAGGCAAGAATTTTCCCCGTTCCTTTGTCTGGCTGATTATTTAAAACCAGTTGAGAGCGGGATTATGGACTATGTGGGCTTCTTCGCTGTTACAGCAGGACGAGGCATTCGAAAGGTAGCCGAACAATTAAAACAAGAAGGACGATTCCTGGAGAGCCATGCCATACAGGCATTAGCATTAGAAACAGCTGAGGGCTATGCCGAATTGATTCATCGGCAAATGCGGGACCGTTGGGGCTTCCCTGATCCGATTGACCTTACAATGAAAGATCGCTTTTCCGCCAAATATCAAGGCCAGCGTTATTCATTCGGTTATCCGGCATGCCCTGATCTCGAAGATCAAAAAAAACTGTTCAAGCTCATTCAGCCTGAGGACATTGGGATTCATTTAACTGACGGCTTCATGATGGAACCGGAAGCTTCCGTCTCGGCAATGGTATTCGCCCATCCGGAGGCAAGATACTTTAATGTACTAAAAAATTAACCAAAAGGCATGAGCATAAGTCGCTCATGCCTAATTCTTTAGCATTCATTAAAACAGCGACTTTATTTGTTCAAGATCCTTTATCTCGAGCTTTTCATAATCCACCACGTATAAATATCTAGCTCCTCGAAAAGCGAACGCTTTTCTTCGTGCGAAGAATCACTTCCGAAGCGTTCCTTGTGGAGCCAGATTACGACAAACTTCATTCGAAGTTATA
>JADBKC010000233.1 GCA_014896555.1 Caryophanales bacterium
AAGTGTTTAAATTTGCGGGCGCCGACCCCTTTTTTCTTTTTTTCATGCGTCCGTAAGGAGGAAAGCGGCCGTAAGCTTAACAAGGGGGTGGGCCGTAGCTTTGCCAACGTTTGCCCCTTTTGACCGCTTTTATCAAATCCAGCACAAATGCCGTTTTCGCCATTATTGCTTCGCCAAGCTGCTTGCCGAAGTTCTATGCTTGCGCAAAATGTCTAAAAATACTTCCATCGCTTTTGTATAAAACGGGGTTTTTTGAGTGATAAAGGAAAATTGGCGAAAAAAAGGCTGGTCATCAATATTTAACTGTTTTAATGTCCCAAAAGAAAGCTCTTTTCTTACTGTCCATTGCGAAAGGAATGTAATGCCCAAGCCGGCTTCCACCACTTCTTTAATCAGCTGTGTACTTCCAAATTCCATGATATCGTGCGGGAAAAAGTTATAGTTTGAAAACAATTTGTCGGTTGCTTTCCTTGTTCCAGACCCCGTTTCGCGAACGATCCATGTTTCGCTGCGAAGATCATCAATAGACACCCTTTTCTTTTTTGCATACGGGTGGTTAGCAGAAGCGATAATAAACATTTGGTCTTCGGCAAACGGCTCGATATAAACATCTTTCATCTCAATGTCCATTTCGATAATCCCGACATCCAATTGATGGTTGCTCACCATTTCTATAATTTCATTCGAATTTCCGATTGTGATGGCCGGTTTAATTAACGGGTACTGTTTATGCAGCTCGGCCATAATATGGGGAAGGATATACTCGCCGTAAGTATAGCTGGCGCCGATGGACAGCGCTCCGCTGGCGCGGTTCATGAAGTCATCGATCAAATGATTCATGCGGGTATAAAGCCCTAATATTTCTTTCGCATGATGGTAAACAATTTTTCCAGCTTTATTAAGTTTTACGTATTTGTTGTTTCGCTCTAGCAATTTTGTTCCCATTAGGCGCTCCAATGTTTGGATATGCTGGCTCACCGCTGGCTGTGTCATGTGCAATTCTTCGGCAGCGCGGGTAAAATTTTTCTTTTCCGTCACTTTGACAAACACATGCAATAATTGATCCAATACGTTCCCTCCAGACATTATTCATAATAATGATCATTAATATTATAATCATTTATTTTGCTTATATTAAAGAAGGGTAATTGATTCATATAAAATCAATGACAAAGAAAATATCAAAATGATAAAACCCCCGATGGTGGACAAAAACATATAAAAGCTGGTAATGTTTACGCGAAAGAATTTTTATGAAGAAAGGTGTTAAAGAGTGAAGGAAAAAATCCGTACTGTTGCAGAAGACGCCAAATATATTCAGCAGCATTTAGCTAACGAACGAACGTTTTTAGCATGGATCCGAACCGCGATTGCGATTATGGGAATTGGGTTTTTAATTATGAATTTACATATCAAATCGTCAACCCATCCTTTATCAAATGCGGTGGTGCAAATCATCGGCATATTATCGGTCATCACGGGAATATGTACGATCATCTTTTCGACGATTGGATATTTTTTAAAAGCAAAACAAATTAATGAACAGACATTTCGTACATCGCGTCCTCTTGTTTTATTTTTAGGCATGTTAATGTTACTAATCACACTATTGTTTGGTTATTATTTTTTCATCACTTTATAAAGTAGAATGGTTATCAGCTTCTTGATGGCAGCCATTCCTAGTTTTATAAACAAGATTCATCAGTCTTTTTCTCTTTGTATAAGTGATAATAAATCAGTTAAAATACATATATAGGTATATGAAGGCGTATATTTTCAAAAAAGCATCAACAAGTTTTTGAGATAGAAATTTCACTATAAATGGAAACCACTTTAATTTTGCAATAAACAGGTGGTCAGGATAGTGTCAGTTGTGTTGTTTTGGATAGATGAAAACATGGCAATAGGGCATGAGAGGGTATGATAAAAATCAATAAGGAAAATGTG
>JADBKC010000071.1 GCA_014896555.1 Caryophanales bacterium
AAAGATACACTTGTTCAATAAAAATGCGGACTTTCAAAATTAAACCCCAAGCATAGTTGACTCTATTTGGCCAATTTTTATTTAAAGGAATAAGTTCAAAAGTAAATAAACGAATGCGAATCCAAAGAATAAAGTGAAGTCATGCAGTTTATGAAAAATAATTGGATCATTTACTCTGTTTTCATTTTCCTTTGGGGTAGTGGAGCTATTTTCGTCGATTTGGGCCTGAGGTTTGCAGATCCATTGCTTTTTTTGGTGCTGCGCTTTTTGATTGCTACGGTGTTGATGTGGCTGTTTTGTCTTCTTTTACGGCCATCTTTTCCAAATCGGTTTTCCGACTGGAGATTGAATGTTTTGACAGCTATGTTTCAACCAATCTGTTATCAATTATTTTATTTTCTTGCATTGAATCACCATATTTCTCCAGGAATTCTCACGATTATTTTAGGTGCATAACCGATTTTAACGGCTATGATCATGAGGGAAGGGACCAATCGATTTTAATGGTTTGGATTAATCTTTGGGTTGATGGGTCTTGTATTCGTTGTTGGACGTCAAATTTTTAGCGGTACGCTGTCAGCCGAAAGAATTTTATACAGCCTGTTTTCACTAGCGTCCATTACCATTGGAACGATCATGCAAAAGTTTGTACGAATCAATTTGCCAATGAATGTTACGGTTCAATATACTTGCAGTTTGGTTGTATTTTCCATTTTATCTTTTTTATTTGGATCATTTGAGGTGAAGTGGACAGGAATATTTTTCATCTCACTTTTGTTTATGTCTCTCGGTGTGACCGTCGGAGCGACCCTGCTTCTTTACTACATGATTCATAAGGGAAACTTGACGAATACAACTAGTATCTTTTATTGTGTGCCGCCTTTTACAGCCGTGATGGATTATTTTGTTTTTGAGCATAAACTGCATGGTTAGATGTTCATTGATATGATCCTCATCATTGCGGGAATGATTATGATCAACAAAAAAACGTTCCTCGACAAAATATCAATCAATCAGAAAAAACGTAGAGCACAAAATAGTGGCGCCCATAAAATGGGAATGCTCTTTTTGGTGCGCCCGGCATGGGTGCAGTCTATAGTGTTTCATTTTATGGGCCGAAAAAACTGTTCACTATCCGTTGCTATGGTTTAAAACAACAGGAAAGAGAATAGAAAAAGGTTACGCAAAATGGAAGTACTTTTTGATCGTAAAAACTAATATTATTAGTTATAATAATATTAATATTCTAAATTTTTAGTGAATGGGGTGGGGTATTTGCGATTCATCCATAAAAATACCGTTTATCAATTGACATTCTTGCCGCGTTTTTTTCCCGTAAATTGCTACTTGATTGAGGAGGATGAAGGATTGACATTAATTGACGCTGCCTTGCCTTATAGTGCGAAAAGAATTTTGAAAGCGGCGGAAGATATCGGAAAACCGATCACACGTATCCTTCTCACTCATGCACATGAGGATCATGTGGGGGCGCTGGATGCGTTAAAACAAAATCTTCCGAATGTGCCCGTCTATGTTTCGAAACGCGACAACCGCCTCATGGCCGGAGACAGGTCGCTGGATCCAAGCGAACCAAATACACCGATTCGTGGCGGAGTACCGAAAAAATTACAGACACGGGCAGATGTTTTACTAAAAGAGGGCGATCGAATCGGCTCGTTGATAGCAATTGCCACACCGGGACATACGCCCGGTTCCATGTCATTTCTTGATACACGAAATAACATTTGTATCGTCGGCGACGCATTCCAAACAAAAGGCGGAATCGCTGTATCGGGGCACGTTCAGCCATTGTTTCCATTTCCCGCAATGGCTACTTGGAATAAAGAAATGGCGCTCCAAAGTGCATACAAAATACGTGAACACCGCCCCTCTTTGCTAGCAGTGGGACATGGGAATATGTTGGAGCAGCCAGGTGCAGCTATTGACCTTGCCATAGCCAAAGCGGAACGGAATTTCAAACATACCCCGATAGGGAAGGAGTGATTCAAATGTCTCCAAGAATCGCCCTAGACTTATTAACGATTTTAGAAACAGCAGCAGAAATTGCTGACAATGAAGGCCTCGATGCCGTCACATTGGCGTCATTGGCGAAAAAGCTTGGCGTCCGTCCCCCATCTTTATACAACCACATCGAAGGATTGCACGGTTTGAGAAAGCAACTTGCAGTTTACGGCCTCGAACAACTATATAGCACATTGGCGGATGCGTCTATTGGACGGTCTGGTGATGATGCGGTGCATACGCTGGGGAAAGCTTATGTGTCGTTTGCCCGGACCCATCCCGGCTTATATGAAGCAACCTTGCAATCGCCTGATCCACTAGATCTGGACATACAACGTGCCGGAAATGAGATTGTGAAACTAACGCTTCGAGTGCTTCACGCATACGACCTTGATGATGAAACAGCCATGCATGCGGTGCGTAGTCTGCGAAGTATATTTCATGGTTTCGCTTCCCTTGAACGGAAAGGAGGATTTGGGCTTCCTCTCGACCACAACGTGACTCTCCAGTTTCTTATCGATACGTTTCTGACCGGGATTCTTCAAAAACAGAAATCAATGGATGTGAACCAGATTCAAATTGACAAGACGATTTCATGATGCCATTAAAGGAGAATCATATGGAGATAAAACTGGCGAATCTGCTTTTACGTTTCCTTTTGAAAGTATGCGTTTTGGCCGCACTATCCTACTGGGGATTTAAGAACGGAGAAAATAGGATTAGCAAGATCGGTTTAGGAGTTGGAATCCCGCTTTTGACCTCCCTAGTTTGGGGAATGTTCGGTTCTTCCGGTGCACCGCTACTACTGCGTGAACCGTGCACTTTCTATTAGAAGGAGTTGTTTTTGGATCGGGAGCCTTAGCTTTGTATACAGCCCGTCATCCTAATCTTGCCAAAGTTTTTGTGTTTGCAGTAATACTGAACCGTTTTCTCATGTTTTATTGGAAACAATGATCCTTTTCATCTAGTTCATGAACCTCTGATGAAAAATGGTTTGGTTGAAAGGTCTGTTATGGACAATGGTGTGGTTGATCATGAATGCTGATTTACATGGAAGAGAGTAGAGCCATTGCGAGATTGCTAATAAATTTTGTGAATGAAAATATTGAGATAAGTGGAAAAGAAGTCACAATTTTATTAATAATTTAACGTACATGTAATTTCGTTCAACATAACGCTTAAATGAAAGATGATTAAGTTAATATGAAAACATTTTTATATAGAAGATTTAAAAACTATTCGTCAGGAAGTACAAAATATTAAATATGAATGTCATGAAAGTTAAGTCATGCAAATTTCGGTTTTAAAAAAGAAGAAACCACCGTTCCATTATTCAGAACGATGGTAAAGAAGTGGCTTATTTTTTCAAAAATCAAAAAGGCCATCTTTAAACAGTCAGCTTTTTGCAAGATTTAATTGCCACGATACATCATATTGATCTTCAACCCAGCCAAACTTTTCACTAAAAGGATAAGAAGATAATGGCATTAAAACTTTGCCGTTTTGAGATAACTGCTCAAACAATTTATTGATTTCTTCTTCATTATCGCAAGTTACAAACAGCGACATCGCAGGAGTAAAAGGGTGTTCTTGTTTATTGCTGTTATCAATCGCCATAAATGTTTGTCCTTTTAACGTGAATGTAGCATGTAATATCGTTCCATCTTCATGATGGAAAACACTGTTGATTTCTGATGGGTCAAATATTGAGGTGTAAAAATTCATTGCCTCTTCAGCCTTGCCATCGAACATGAAACACGTAGTAATCTTTTGATTTTCCAATGAAAACAGCTCCTTTTTAAAGAAAAGAACGACGTCTTAGTTTCGTTATAAGAAGTGAGGGGATGATATACGTTCTTATCACTGTATTATATCTGTGAGCGGAAACAGATTGTCAATGGTTAAAATTTTTTTAATAAAAACATTCAAATCAAGCCCCCAAACGAATTTTATTTCGAATGAAAATGGAATCAGCTTTGATAAACGCCATTTGATATCTCGGAAAATATGGATATAATTAAAATATGGATACAATGATGATGTTAAAAGCTCTTTCCAATGAAACAAGATATAATATTTTAAAATGGTTAAAACATCCAGATAAACATTTTGGCCCTCATTTGCATGTTCCGAATCATGACGATTTTAAAGGAGGAGTTTGTGTAGGAGATATACAAGAAAAGGCCGGATTGGCTCAGTCTGTCGTTTCCAATTATTTGTTGATGATGCAGAAAGCAGGGCTTTTGGAGTCAAAACGGATTGGAAAATGGACCTATTACCGACGCAACGAAAAAATGATTCAGGAGTTTACTGAACAGTTGAAACAGGATTTATAGGCAAATGGCTTGCAAAAATTTTGCCTATATTATTACAAGAAATATATCTATATATATAGATATATAGAAACAATAAGAGAGGATAACTGGTATGGATAATAATACAAACAAAAAAAGATTGCATGACATTGAACTTTCTGTTTTGGATTTGGCTCCGGTACTATCGGGGAAAACGCCAGCTGATTCTTTTCGAAATAGTCTAGATCTAGCACAGCACGTGGAACAATGGGGATTTAAGCGCTACTGGTTGGCGGAACACCATAATATGGAGGGTATTGCAAGTTCTGCTACTTCAGTTTTAATCGGATACATTGCTGGAGGTACTTCTAAAATAAGAGTAGGTTCTGGAGGAGTTATGCTGCCTAACCACGCTCCTCTTGTCGTTGCGGAGCAGTTTGGCACATTAGAATCTTTGTATCCAGGTCGAATTGATTTAGGATTAGGACGCGCTCCTGGGACGGATCAAATGACGGCTATGGCATTAAGACGCCATTTAAAAGGAGCAGATACTGAGTTTCCGGAGAATGTACAAGAATTACTCCATTATTTTTCTTCAAATCGTAAACGCCCGTCCTATGTTCGAGCGATACCTGGTGAAGGTTTAAATGTTCCGATTTGGTTGCTTGGTTCAAGCACCTACAGCGCACAGCTTGCGGCGTTGCTCGGTTTACCTTTTGCTTTTGCTAGTCACTTCGCTCCAACTCATTTATTTGACGCACTTAAGATTTATCGGAATCGTTTTCAACCATCTGAATATCTAAAAGAACCGTATACATTAGCATGTGTAAATGTGATCGCTGCAGACACAGATGTTGAAGCGAAACGCCTTGCCACATCCTTATATCAATTTTTCCTAGGTGTGACACGCGGGACTTCCAAGCCGCTGCAGCCGCCTGTTGAAAGTATGGATGGAGTGTGGAATGAATTTGAAAAAGCAGCCGTCCGTCATCAAGTGTATTTTTCTTTTGTCGGATCGAAAAAAACTGTAAAAGAAGAACTTCAAACATTTTTAGATAAAACACAAGTGGATGAAATTATGGTGGTATCTCACATTTATGATCATTCGGCACGGCTGCGTTCTTATAAGATTTTATCTGAAATTTGGAGAGAAACAACATAAGAATAAATACCTGCCGTAACTAACTATTGGTTTAATAGTATTAATTTTTCTTTGCCATGATTTTTAAAAGCTAAGATTCGTCATAGGAAAGATCACAGGCACTCATTCTTGCCATACGAAATCGACTGCTTTCTCAGTTTCTAGTTCGTTCAACGATAGTTTCGCTGGTCCGAAAACCACTTACAATAAAGTAGAGGGTCATTTAGTCGTTTTACTTCTTCAGTTTGAAGAGATTTTTCTGAAAAAATGGTGGTTGAAATCATACTAAATTTATAGAATTGGATTGGGAAAAGTTATTAAAAGCGCCCTTCTGTCAAGGAGAAGGGCGCTTTCCCATATCTTTTATTGTGAGCATCTAAAATTTAGTTCACTTTAAATTGAGAGACCAAACTTTTTAATTGATCAGACATGTTTGATAAATGATCGGCATCTTCTTGGACGCTCAAAATATTTTGAGTATGGTTTTGAGAGAAATTCGCTATTTTACTAATAATGGTACTGATATTTTGTGAAAGTTCATTCATTTCGTTAACCGATGCGGATACTTCTTCTGAACTGGAAGACAATTCTTCCGTTGTGGCAGAAATGTCTTGTATTTTAGAAGAGATTTCTTCAAAAGAGAGTATGATGTCATGAATTTTTGATTGAGTTTGTACAGCAGAAGAGCTTCCAGCCTCAATATTCTCTTTCACATCGCCTATTAGCTGAACAGTACGTGCTGTTTCATCTTGCACGTTCGTGATAATATCGGCAATATGATTTACTGATTGCAAGGATTGTTCGGCTAATTTGCGGACTTCATCGGCAACAACTGCAAACCCTCTTCCTGATTCTCCAGCCCTCGCCGCTTCGATCGATGCATTTAATGCTAGAAGATTGGTTTGATCAGAAATGCTTTGTATTATTTTCAATATCTCACTAATTTTACTGGATTGATCTTGAAGGCTATAGATGCTGTTTACCGATTCATCCACAACAGAACGCAGAGACTCGATTTTCTCCACTGTTTTGTCCAGTTCAGCTTTCCCTTCACTGGCCTTTTGAGATGCACTTATTGCTAATTCTGAGACATTGGAAGCGTTATCGGCGATATGATTAATTCCCGCAACCATTTCTTCCACTGCTTCCGCGCTTTGGTTTGACATTTCACTATGATTTTCCAAACTGGCCGAAACTTCTTGAATATGTATATTCATTTTTTTGGTTGCTTCTAAAACTTCAGCTGATGTTTTTTGCAGTGCATCTGATGATTGATTCACGTTATTGGCACTATCGCCAACGTTCGATATTAAGCTTCGTAAACTTTTTACAAAATGGTTAAAAGAGTTGGCTAAATGACCAATTTCATCTTTTGACTTGATATTAAGTTCTTTTGTAAGATCTCCTTCTCCTTTGGAGATTACATCCAACTGTTTTTGAACTTTCTTCAATGGTCCAATAATGGAAAAGATGAATAAAACACCGACAATGGTGGAAATGACTGATACTATAATGAAAATAGCGATCTGAATCATTTCGTGAAAGTGAGTTGTTTTTTTGAAAGACGTCAATTCTGTGTCAACATTATGATTAATGGCTTCTACCAGCTTTTCTACTTGTGGGTCTAAATATTGCTTTCTTAACGTTCTCTCCTTATGTATATGGATGTTTTTTGCTTCATTTAGATTTTTTGCAGAAAACATCGTATCTTTTAACTGATAGTATTCGTTTAAAACCTTGCTAACATTTGCAAATTGGCTGTCAAGTTCTTTATTTTGATTTAATTTATGTATGGCAGAAAGATCTTTTTGTATTTCTGCTTTTTTTTGCTCGGTTTCTGCTTCAAATGATTTGTCTCCCGTCAGTAAATAGCCTCGTTCATCGTTTGAGATCCCTGCTAATCGATATTGAATATGTGTAAGCAACTTTTGTATTTCTTTATTTTTTTCGATGCGAACGACTTCATCTGTATGCTTTTTTTGATAGGAAATTAAATAAAATCCAAAAGCTGCTAAACAAAAAATAAACAATGATACAAGCATTACTAATCTTTGTTTTATGGTTAGTTGAAACATTGTTGATTTCTCCTCCGTATGTAAAATTTGTCGAATTTTTTTGTCAAGAAAATTATAACAATGTAAGGAAAATATTACTAGATTTCATTGAAACTTAATATATTTTTAACATTTTTCACACCATTTGGATAATCAGTCGATAAACTAGTTTTCAACAAGTTTCAATTTCTGCTGAAAATGAAGTAGGATAAAAGACTGGATTTAGTAATTTTCCCATCTCATACGAAATACAAGATGGAATTTGTAGCAGAGCGACGAAAATCCATTACTCTGTCCCATTTCTTTCCTTAAGTATAGTTCGTCTTCTAGTTAAATGGTGTCATACATTTCACAAATAAAGAATGCTTGAATTCATCTAAGCCATTGAATAGAGGTGGAGCACCAACACGTTCTTTCATGTTTGGACGTTTTGCAAAAGTTCACCAGAAATTTAAAAAAATTTCAAATCATTCTTTACAAATTTTCTGGTTTCATATATATTCATTTTGTAACTGAATACGAATCACAAACTAGGGGTGTCCAATGAGTTGGGCTGAGAAAGAAACACGATGAAGTTTCTTAACCCTCAGGACCTGATCTGGTTCATACCAGCGTGGGGAAGTTAGTATTTTAGGATGAAAAAGCAACATTTTTAGCATTTACATCATACTAACGCATCCCCGGGTCTACATAGAGGCCCGGGTTTTTCATGCTGTGGGTGGACTCTAGATTTTGTCCTTTTTAAACTATTAAAAAGGAGCGAATTCTCTAATGGTCAACCATTCAAGCAACGATGCCATTTCTATTATGTCCAGCTTTCCAGGGAGCCGAAAAGTTTATGTAGAAGGAGCTAGGCCCGATATTCAAGTGCCTATGCGCGAAATTGAATTAAGCCCAACGATCGGGTCATTTGGCAAAGAAGAAAACCGCCCGGTGCGTGTTTATGACACTAGCGGGCCCTACACAGATCCAAATGTGTCCATTGATATTCGCAAAGGTTTGCCGCCTTTACGTCGAAAATGGGTTCTGGAACGCAACGACGTGGAAGAATATGAAGGCCGTCAAGTGAAGCCGGAAGATAACGGATATCAAAAAAAAGACCCGAGAGCTGAACAATTTGTTTTTCCGGGATTAAAACGAAAACCGTTACGTGCCAAAAAAGGGAAAAATGTGACTCAATTGCATTATGCGCGAAAAGGAATCATCACTCCAGAAATGGAGTTTATCGCTATAAGAGAAAATGTCAGCCCTGAATTTGTGCGTGACGAAGTGGCGAGAGGCCGCGCCATCATTCCAGCTAATATTAATCATCCAGAGAGCGAACCGATGATCATCGGTCGAAATTTCCATGTAAAAATTAATGCGAATATTGGGAATTCAGCTGTGACATCCTCCATTGAAGAAGAAGTGGAAAAAATGACTTGGGCCACTCGTTGGGGAGCGGATACGTTGATGGATCTTTCCACTGGGAAAAATATTCACTCCACTCGTGAATGGATTATCCGGAACTGTCCGGTTCCTGTTGGGACGGTGCCGATTTATCAAGCTCTGGAAAAAGTAAATGGGGTTGCAGAAGATTTAAGCTGGGAGGTGTTCCGTGATACGTTAATTGAACAGGCGGAACAAGGAGTGGATTACTTTACAATTCATGCCGGCGTTCTGCTGCGCTACATTCCGTTAACAACAAAGCGTGTAACAGGAATTGTATCCCGCGGCGGGTCGATTATGGCGCAATGGTGCCTAGCTCACCATCAAGAAAACTTTTTATATACTCATTTTGAAGAAATCTGTGAAATCATGAAAACGTATGATGTTGCGTTCTCTTTAGGAGACGGGCTTCGTCCGGGATCCATTGCCGATGCGAATGATGAAGCACAGTTTGCGGAACTAGAAACATTAGGAGAACTCACCAAAATTGCTTGGAAACATGATGTACAAGTGATGATAGAAGGACCGGGGCATATCCCTATGCACAAGATTAAAGAAAATGTGGACAAACAAATGGAAATTTGCCATGAAGCTCCTTTTTATACATTAGGTCCTTTGACGACGGATATAGCACCTGGCTATGACCATATTACATCGGCGATCGGAGCGGCCATGATTGGTTGGTACGGAACAGCCATGCTCTGTTACGTAACGCCGAAGGAACATTTAGGATTGCCAAATAAAGACGATGTAAGAGATGGTGTTATTGCTTATAAAATCGCTGCGCATGCAGCTGATTTGGCAAAAGGTCATCCAGGAGCCCAAGAACGGGACGATGCTCTTTCGAAAGCACGGTTTGAATTTCGTTGGCGGGACCAATTTCATCTTTCTCTTGATCCGGAAAGAGCTATGGAATACCATGATGAAACTTTGCCCGCAGAAGGTGCGAAAACAGCCCATTTTTGCTCCATGTGCGGTCCAAAATTTTGCAGTATGAGAATATCTCAAGACATACGTGAATTGGCGAAAGAAAAAAAACTTGAGTTGGAAACTGTAATTGATAACGGGTTGAAGGAAAAAGCGGATGAATTTAGAAAAACAGGCGGCGAAATTTATCGGTAATTCCTTTACAGTTAATCGTCCGTACCCCTCCAATGTAGGAGGGGTAAGTTTTTTAGGAATAGGATACCTAGAAGCTAACAATTTCAAATGAGTTTCCAACCTAATTCTAGTTTTCATGTTCTTTTAATTGGGATAAAGGCGCCATTTATTCATGATCCAGTTAATCGAGTGGATAGTTACTGACCCTTTTATTTTGTTTATCCACATGTTGGAATATAGATAGGCGTTCCTTCGTAGGTAACATTCACCATGACCGGGGATGCAGCCATTTCTTTTGCCCTATGTATAGTTATTGTTTAAACCTTCTTTCATGTACGATAATCTTATTATTAAATCAATAATGGGTTCGTATACAGTCAAGAATCTCCAATGAAGAATAAGATAAACTAAGACCATCTTTGTCTTTTGAATAGATACCGCAAAGATATGTACTTTATTGGATCATATCAAGTAGATGAATTGATGAATCATAAAATATTTCTTAGTCTATTTTTACTATAGATCGAAGGATACTGTTTCTAGTAAATTATCAGTGATTCTGGAAGTTTTCATGAAGTTGAATTGTTTGACATCTATCACTGTATCCATTAGAATTGCAGTAATTCTTAAGGGGATCGATTCAGTGAATTGAAGTTGTTCTAGTCACTTTGATAATGTAAGAGTTTTACCTGAATTTGTATAAGCGTTAATTTGATTGTTAAAAAGACTTCATCAACAGAACAAGGATTATATTATCGTTTGAAAAGTTGCTGATGAAAAATGGCGTTGTTATAAAGAAAAAGGCATTGGATATGGTATACTTTTGACTGAGCCCCTAGGAAGAAAGCATGAACGAATATAGAAATGTTTAGACAAGATAGCGAATGATTCTGTACATGAAAAAAATTAAACGATATCCATGATATTGATTTAATTTTTTCTTTTTTCATTATACTGTAAAATTTATTATTACAGATTGTCTTTTTTACAAGGAACGATGAGTAGTAGAAAGACATTTTGCTTACAAAAAAGAGGAGGGGATCTGAATGGCCAGCAATTTCAGATTGGAAATAGGAGACTGGGTAAAAGGGAAAACCCGTAACGGAGAATTGCTGCAAGGTTATATTGATATGACGGATCCTTTGCGAGGGGTGGTCAAAGTAACGGTTGTAAAATCCGACAATGAAAAATTGATAGGAAAAACGATCGGAATGTTGGAAAAAAACGTTGAAAAATTACCTCTTTCCGAAACAGTGAGTGAAGAAGAAATTCTTTATTTAATTGATTTAGCCCTCTTAACAAAAGATAAAGAGTGGTTTATGGATTTGTCATTGAAACTATCTTCTTTAAAAAGTGGCAATCAAAAGACCAATGTGAAAAATTCCGCTTGTCCAAAGGATAGAAACGGGCTGAAGAGAACGGATTCAAGAGGCTAATAGGCTAATAGCAGAAACTAACGTCGTCTTTAAACGTTTGGATTTGAATCGGCAAAATGAAGGGCTTTCATATAAGGAATAAATGGTTGGATGGTGGAAGAAAAGTCGACGATAAGACGGCAAGATGTAAAATAACAACAGGCATTATCTATCATTCTTGAATAATGATCTGGATTTATAAAATTTGGGGATACTAAAAGTTTGTTTACCAGGAATTCATATAAAGTTTTCCAAAAAGGTGATTGAGTTGCAGCATATCTAGCCAAACTGTTTGTGATAAAAAGATCAAAATGATTAGAATTTATCATAAAGGAAACAACTAGCGATAGGTGAGTTGTTTCCTTTATGATCATCACAGTTTTAGATAGCATAATGATTGGAGGGACAGTATATATGATAAATTCTAAAGATACACTATTATTCGAAACCTTTACTTTTTCGAATGGAATAAAGTTGGATATCTGGAATAGTGATGGCACCTATGACCAATTTCTCTTCAAATCTAGATGAGACTGTAAGCGCTTGGTGGTTCCTGATCCATTTTGGCAAGCTATTATCACTACACCAGTTGTTTCTAGGCATTGAATGAATGTACCATGCGTTAAATGAGTTGTTTAGAACGTTAGGAATTACGGAATTGAATTAGAAAAGAAGCTGACCCTAAAAAATTTTGATATGCTCCCCTAAGAGTAGACGGATGAAAAAATAAAAATCTGTTTCTCTAGAGGGAGTGTTTTTTTATGACCAGAAGTTAATTCTCTGCTGAGGAAAAATATTCTATTGAACAAAAATTAGTAAAAGGAGAACGTAGGAATTAGTGCATTCATCAAGGAATACCGAGTGTCAAAGCCAGCTATTATTTATAAGTGGAGTGATCAATATGAGCTTTATGGGCTGGAGGGATGAAAAAGACTCGCACAGTTGGAGGAGTGATTCTAGTGAGTTGAAAGCAATCCTTTTTTCTGCTAAGTGATAGTGCAGAGGGGAGTTTTCCTTAACTTGCAATCCTCTTCAATGATGCAAACATGGAACATTGACTTTCCCATGCTAAAGTAGTACCCTGCATTTTTCGTTCTGCAAACTTGATATTCGCCTATCTTGTACACAGTGACACCCTTTGTTAATGAGGTTACAGTACATGTATGGGATAAACCTATCAAACTATACTTCTTTTTTTCAAAATCATGATGACACTATGAAATTTGCAACATGGTTTTAAAGTTGACAATCTAATAAGGATTCTTTAATATATACCTAGTTGGGTATTTTTGATAGCGATCTTTCTTTTTTGGCCTCAAAAATACCTATGATTGGAGAATTGAAGGGGAAAACATCGATATTATCAATATTCCTTATTTCGATTTGTTGGATGGGATAGAAACCGCATTGCAGAAAACCCCTGAAGGGAAAAAAGTGCTGGTTGTATGTGCGAAAGAGGGGTCGTCCCAATATGTAGCGAAGCAAATGGTGGAATCAGGAAGAAACAACGTGTATTACCTAAAAGGTGGAATGAGGGCATGGAGTGAACATTTGGAACCTGTTAAAGTGGGGGGCTTATCCGATGGCGGTTCCATTTATCAATTTGTTCGACAGGAAAAGGCAGCCTTTCTTACATGATCATTTCAAACGGAGAAGCTGCTGTTATAGATGCTGTCCAAACGATTGAAGTATTTGAACAGTTTGCTAAAGAAAACAACGTTCAAATGAAATACACGATTGATACTCATCTTCACGCCGATCATATCTCGGGCGGAAGACGGTTAGCGGAAAAGACAGGAGCAAGCTATTGGCTTCCACCAAAAGATGCAACAGAAGTAACCTTTCAATACCATCCATTAGTAGAAGGAGAAACTCTTACGGTTGGAAACACGCCCATCATCATTCAACCTGTCCATTCCCCAGGACTTACTTATTGGCAGTACTTCACTGATTATGGATCATCGATTTCTTTTTATAGGGGATATTTTATTTCTTAAATCGATTGGTCGATCTGACTTGACGGGTAAAGCAGATGATTGGGTGAATGATCTTCGCCATACTTTGTATACATTATTCCCAACGTTTTCTGATGATTTAGTTGTTCTTCCTGCCCATTTTGGTACAATAAGTGAGCTAGGAGAAGGAGGAACAGTTTCCACAAAACTAGGTGAATTATTCAAGACAAATCCAGGATTGAATATCCAAGAGGAAGTCGAATTTCGAAAATTAGTGACAGAAAACTTACCGCCACAACCTAATTCTTATCAAAAAATTCGTCAAACCAATATGGGGAAAATCACCCCTTTAGAAGACGAAGAAAGAGAAATGGAAATCGGTCCAAACCGCTGTGCCGTTCATGATCAATAAAAGGAGTGTAAAAAATGAAAAGCGATAACATTTTAGATGCAAAAGGATTCGCTTGTCCTTTGCCGATTGTCAAAACAAAAAAATCAATAGATGAGCTCCAATCCGGTCAAATTTTAGAAGTTCACGCAACCGATCAAGGAGCTAAAAATGATTTCATTGGCTGGACCAATACAACTGGACATAAATTGTTAGATTACAAAGA
>JADBKC010000072.1 GCA_014896555.1 Caryophanales bacterium
TTCTTCCAGCTTTCTCACAATGTTCTCCAATTGTTCCATCGCTTGTTCAAATGATAGTTCCTGCTCAATTGCCATTATGATCTCTCCTTACTTCCGTTACTCGGCAATCCAATTGACCGTCTGAAAGACGGATTTGAATATTGTCTCCTCGATCCACTTGTTCGATGCTTTTGATGACCGTTTGATCTTCCGAAAACAAAACGCCATAACCTCTTTCCATAATTTTCATAGGATTGAGGGCGCTAAACACCGATAAAGTATTTCCCAGCTTTTTCTTATGCTCATTCAAATAGCGAACCATTTGTTTGTGAAGCTCAAGCTGCAGATGTTCTACATTTTCTGAAGCCAGTTGAATTTGTTTTCCTGGGTGGTGTTTGAATAGTTGTTTGCTTAAATAAGAATAATAATCTTGCAAACGATGAAACTGAAATCTCTGTTCCCTTATTAATTTTTCTGTCAGCCTGTCCACTTTCTCCATTTTCTGAACGTATATCGATGCCGGATTGCGCAAAACATAAGAATCCTTCAGCGCTTCATAACGTTTTCGTTCTGTATTTACCTTTTCAGAAACGGCCCGAATCAAGCGCATTTTTTTCGTCAACACTTTCTCCAATACATCCTCTATTTGCGGCACAGCCAATTCAGCGGCTCCCGTTGGTGTCGGCGCTCTCCTATCCGCAACAAAATCCGCAATGGTAAAATCCGTTTCATGTCCGACAGCGGAAATAACCGGAATACGGGAACGGTGAATGGCTCTAGCCACCATTTCCTCATTGAATGCCCACAGCTCTTCGATCGATCCGCCGCCGCGGCCAACGATTAGGACATCAATCTCTTCATTGCGATTCGCTTCAGCAATGGCTTTTGCCACAGAACTAGCGGCATTTTCCCCCTGAACAAGCGCCGGATAGACGAATACTTTGGTGATGGGAAATCGTCTTTTTATGGTCGTTAAAATATCTCGAATAGCCGCCCCTGTTGGAGAAGTAACGACTCCAACAGCAGCAGGAAATGACGGGATTTTTTTCTTTATTTCCGGACGAAAGAGTCCTTCTTTCTCCAATTTTTCTTTCAATTGTTCAAATGCCAGAAACAATTCGCCAATCCCGTCCGGCTGCATTTCCTTGACATAAATTTGATACTGGCCGCTCGCTTCATAGACAGTGATTTCTCCTTTGACCAACACTTGCATACCATTTTCAGGTTGAAATTTTAATCGTCTATTCATTGTGGAAAACATCACAGCCAAAATTCTCGCCTGGTCGTCTTTTAACGTAAAATACATGTGTCCGCTCGTATGCTGTTTGAAATTGGAAATTTCACCTTTTACCATGACGTTTCGTAGGTACGGATCCGCATCGAATTTTCTTTTGAGATATTTCGTTAATGCCTTCACCGTTAAATACGCTGGCTGATTCATAAAAAATCACCTTTTCGTCTTTTTCCCGGAACAAACGCCGGAATGTCATAAGAAAAGCTGCATTCCACGCCAATCGCTGGAAGGCAGCCTTCTTTTTTATTATTGTACTATGAATCAATTGGAAATGCGATCTTTTACCGTTCTTTTGGCTGATTGAACCGTATTGTAAAGCAACATCGTAATCGTCATCGGTCCAACTCCACCAGGCACAGGAGTAATGAAGCTTGCTTTTTCTCGAACGGATTCAAAGTCAACGTCCCCGCAAAGTTTTCCGTTTTCGTCGCGGTTCATGCCGACATCAATGATGACAGCCCCTGCTTTCACATCTTCTGCTTTTAAAAATTTCGCTTTTCCAACTGCCGCTATGATGATATCGGCTTGTTTCGTATGATACGAAAGATCTTCTGTTTTAGAATGACAATAAGTGACAGTCGCATTACGCTGAAGTAATAAAAGTCCGGCAGGCTTTCCAACAATGTTGCTCCGTCCAATGACAACTGCCCGTTTTCCTTGCAAATCAATCTGTTCCCTTTCCAGCAGTTTCATAATGCCATATGGGGTGCACGGCAAAAACCCTTCTTTTCCTATGACCATTTTCCCAACGTTCACCGGATGAAACCCATCGACATCTTTTTCTGGAGAAATCGTGTCAATGACTTTTGATTCGGAAATATGGCCAGGGAGAGGCAGCTGAACAAGGATGCCATGAATTTGCTTATCCTCATTCAGTTCGCGGATTTTTTCAAGCAGCTCCGCTTCCGAAATCGAAGCAGGGTATTTATAAATTTCCGAATGAATGCCCACTTCCTTACAGCCTTTTTCTTTATTCCTTACATACGTGTGGGATGCGGGATCATCTCCAACTAGTATCACGGCAAGACCCGGAACAACACCTTGTGCTTGTAATTCGTCCACTTCTTTTTTGATTCTATCGCGAATTTCCTTTGCCGCTGCTTTCCCATCCATTAGATTGCCTGCCAATGCTTTTCGCCTCCTATTTATTCTCTAGCGACTTTTTAATTTTTGATAAAACACCGTTAATAAATTTTCCTGAACGTTCGTCTCCAAATCGTTTGCCGATTTCTACCGCCTCATTGATTGCCACATTGGCGGGAACATCTTCCCGATACTTCATTTCGTAGACAGCCAATCTTAAAATATTGCGGTCGACTTTTGCCAAGCGGTCAAATGACCAATTTTCTAAATGCTGTTTAATGCAGTCATCAATTTCATCTAGTTGTTCATATGTACCGAGTACACATTGATGCACATAACTGTGGTCCACTTCTTCAGGGACTACATTTCGGATGGCTTCCGCTGGAACAGCACTGCTTACATCGATCTGATATAACGCTTGCAGACTTTTTTCGCGCGCTTCTCTTCTGTTCATTTGTGCTCTCCTTCTTCTTATGTATTTCTTGCTGGTATTATATCAAGACGATCAAAAATGAGAAAAGAAGTTCCGACCAATTAAGCAACCATTTGCATAACGGCACGTACAAAAACAAACCGACCCAAAAAGACCCGCCCCTCCTTATCATTCAAGAGTTGTTGTTTTTATCCAGACAAAGATGAGGAGGGACCTGATCTTAAGGCATGGTCAGCACTTTTTAAACTTCTTGTTCAATTTCGCCGTCATTCGTTTTCGTTTCAAATTGTACTCCTACAATATGGACATTTACTTCATCAGCCTCAAGCGATGTCATATTGAGCAGCGCCTGGCGAATACTATCTTGAACTTTTTGAGCTACAGATGGGATGGAGATGCCAAAATGGACGACGCAATAGACATCCACCTTCACGCTTTCGTCTGTCAACTCCACTTTTACACCTTTCCCATGGTTTTTTCGTCCTAAACGTTCCGCTACACCTGACGCAAAACTTCCGCGCATTTGAGCAACGCCTTCTACTTCAGAAGCGGCAATTCCAGCAATCACTTCAATGACTTCAGGCGCAATCTCTATTTTCCCCAACTCATTCTCACCATTGTTCATTTCCAACAGTTGATTATTTTCAACCATTTTCTGCACCTCCGGGTCCTATATTATGTGTTCATCACATCATACATCTCAAGAAACTTTGTATTAAAATCTCCTTCCACGAACTTTTCATGCGCTAATAATTTCAAGTGAAACGGAATGGTTGTATGAACACCATCAATGACAAACTCGCTTAAAGCACGTTTCATTCGGGCGATCGCTTCTTCACGGGTATCGCCATAAGCAATTAATTTGGCGACCATAGAATCGTAATAAGGAGGAATCATATAGCCTGGATACGCAGCGGAATCCACACGAACTCCAAACCCTCCCGGCGGCAAATACATTTGGATTCTGCCCGGGGAAGGCATGAAATTTTTTTCAGGATTCTCTGCATTGATACGGCATTCAATCGCCCATCCATGAAAAGTCACGTCTTCTTGTTTAAGGGAAAGCTGTTCTCCAGAAGCGACGCGGATTTGTTCTTTCACAAGATCAACGCCAGTAACCAGTTCTGTTACAGGATGCTCCACTTGAATCCGAGTATTCATTTCCATGAAATAAAATTGGCGGTTACGATAATCATAAATAAATTCTATCGTACCGGCTCCTGTATAATCAACCGCCTTTGCCGCTTTCACGGCCGCTTCTCCCATTTCTTTTCGGATTTCACCGTCTAAAGCAGGCGATGGGGATTCTTCCAACAATTTTTGCAGGCGTCTCTGTATCGAACAATCCCGTTCACCTAAATGAATGACGTTGCCATATTGGTCTGCCATAATTTGAATTTCTACATGGCGGAAATCTTCAATATATTTTTCGATGTATACGCCAGGGTTGCCAAAGGCAGTAGCCGCTTCTTGCTGAGTGATATTAATTCCTTTTTCAAGATCTTGTGGATTTCTAGCGACGCGAATGCCTTTTCCGCCTCCGCCAGCGGTCGCTTTTATGATCACAGGATAGCCAATTTTCTCAGCCAGTGCTAGAGCTTCATCGATGTTTTTGATAATTCCTTGAGACCCTGGAACGATTGGAACACCGGCTTTTTTCATTGTTTCTCTTGCTACATCTTTTGTTCCCATTTTCGAAATGGCTTCCGGTGAGGGGCCAACAAACGTGATATTGCATTCGCGGCATAATTCAGCGAAATCGGCGTTTTCCGACAAAAATCCATATCCAGGGTGAATCGCATCACAGTTTGTCAAGGTGGCCACGCTGATGATATTGGTCATGTTCAAATAGCTTTCTTTTGATGTCTTCGGACCAACGCAATAAGCTTCATCCGCAAGCTGGACATGGAGCGCTTCTTTATCTGCTTCTGAATAAATCGCAATGGTCTCAATGCCCAATTCTCGACAGGCGCGAATAATTCGGACCGCTATTTCCCCACGGTTCGCAACCAGTAGTTTTTTTATCATGCCGATCTCTCCTTATTCTGTTTTCACTAGAAACAACGGTTGCCCATATTCCACCAATTGTCCGTCTTTAACTAGCACTTCCACAATTTCTCCGTCTACTTCTGCCTCTATTTCATTAAATAACTTCATGGCTTCTATAATGCAAACCACTGTATTCTTCTGTACTTTTGAACCTACTTTTACGTAAGGATCAGCGTCTGGAGACGGAGATTGATAAAACGTTCCAACCATTGGAGATGTAATTTTATGTAATGTTGAATCCGTATTGGATGTTTCTGCTTTCTCTTGCGCCGACTCTGTCGAAGCTTTTTCCACAGCCGCCTGTTCTTTCGGCGCCGCTGATTGGGCAGCAACAGGCTGCAGGGATGCTGCAGCTTGAACAGAAACAGGCTCTTGCTGTACATATGTAACACCGGCACGCTTTTTCATTTGGATTTTAGCGCCGTCTTCTTCATATACAAACTCGTCAATGCTTGATTGATCGACAAGCTTAATTAGCTCCCTAATTTCTTGAACTTTCATTTGTTAGCACCCTTTCCTAATTACTAATTAATAACATCATACGATAAGAATTTGCGAAAAGACAAGAACAGCTTTATTCATGTTTCCATGAATATCCCTATTTTAGCTGTTTTTCATGCAACAATAAAGATCAGGATTCTTTTTCTTCCTCCAGGACTTTTTCAGTTTTCGCCAAAACAAATGATTATCCTGCTTTTCGGAAAAGAAAAAATTCAAATACTTTTTTCATAAGACGATCATGTTCCCCTCTTTGAAAACCACAAATACGTTGAAAATATTCAGCCCACAAATAAAACCTTGTCTCAAAATGAATGACAAGGCTCCATTTCATAACACAGAATATTCGGAAAACATTTGTTGTTTGAATCCCTTTTGGCTTCAATGAGATTTCTTCTTCATTCCTCGCTTTGATGTCTTTTTCATGCAATCCGAAAAACAAGTTCATAAGCAAAGATAGATAAATCAGGTGGGTGAAACCTCATACCCTCTCTCAAAAGCTTTTGAGATATATCACTGATTTATCGTCCGCAGTTTTCCATTCCTATAGAATTTCCTATACGCTATTTAGAAGGCTGGAATTCCACGGCAATGGGTTGATATTGATTATCCATTTCTTTTTCAACAAGGTGAATGATCTCGTTCGCATCTTTGGCGGAATGTTCATTGGCTTTCACTGTAATTAATATTTGCTTGCCATCAGCACGGACTAACGCATCTTTATATCCTTTCGATTTGATCAGAGTTTCAAGAACGTTTTCTTTTGTCGCCATTTCTGTCAGCTTTTCCATCTCATCATAGGCTTTGTTTTTTTCTTCTGGAGACAAATCAGAGGACGCTAACTTGTTTGTCAGCTCTTCCCGCAATTTGCTGCGTTCATCTTGAATTTCCAGCCGCAGAGCTTCAAACGCTTCATCCCCTGCAGATTTCGTAATGACTTCCACATTTTGGCTTTTGGACGCTTTTTCTTTTGCTGATTCATCTACAGATGGATTAGCTTGTTTTTGTTCGGCCAATTCGCTGCCGTTTTTCGGCTGTTCGGGAGAAGTAATGTAATATACCGATAGCACCACAACTAGGCTAAGCATGGTTAATAGCCATACAGTCTGTTTTTTTAAAAGCATTTTTCAGAATCCTCCTTCTATTTTTTAGGCATTACGGCGACTCTGTAGCTCGGAACATCCAATACCCTCGTAACCGCTTCAATAATCCATTTTTTGACTTCAATGTTTTCTGCTCCTTCCGCTACAACAAGAACCCCGCGTATTTTCGGTTTCAACGTTTCTACGACGAGCGGTTCATCTGTTTCCCCTTTTTGCACCATGACCACATCTTCTTCTTTTGTTTCATCTTGAATGGTTCTTTTCCCTCCTTGTTTATCCTTCTCTTCTGTCATTTGCTTTTGGGTTTTCGTATTTTTTTCCAGTACTTTTTTTTCAGTTGCTTCTACATTTACAACAACCGTGACATTATTGACGCCCAGTATTTCATCCAGTGCTTCTTTTAGTTGATTTTCATACTGAGTTTCGTAATCTTGGATGTTTTTCGGCTTTGTTTTCTTGTCTGTAGAAAAAGTTTCCACATCTTTTTGCGAAGGGGGCTTTGCAGTTGTCGTAACTGCCTGATTTTTCTTGTTCCACATATCACTTGCGGCCATTAAAGCGGCTCCAACAACAGCGGCAACCACCAAAAACAGCAATTTGTTCTTTTTCTTATTGTTCTTCCCATCGCTTAGTTTTAGCGGGAACCATTTTTTATCAGAACTGTTTTTAGAATCCATACCTATCCGTCCCCTCTTCGTCCAGTACCACGATTTTTTCCGGATCCTCTCCCCACAGTTTGGCTAAAAAGGCAGCGATTTTTTTCTCTTCTGTATTCGGTTTTGGCTTTTGAGAATCATGTATGTCGATAATGACATCTTGAACTGATTCCGTCGTTCCGTCTTTTGCGTCTTTTAAAACCACCTTGATTTTATTTATATCCTCCTGCTTATCCCCATGTTGATCTTTCATTTCCACTTGAATATCCACAATTTCTTTTTTGTACTTCTTCATCAGCTCCTTTTCCACCGAATGTTTTAATTGGACAGCCATCTGTTTTAAAATATATTCACGCTGAGACGCTTGTATTTCAATTTTCTTTTGATTCAATTGATTTTCTGCTTCCCAGGCTTCTCCATCACTCGTTTTGATCGCCGATACGATTTCTTGTTGGAATTGGGCGGAAAACAGAGAGAGCAGCGGAGTTAACAAAACAACGATTAAAATAAGTCCAACGATGATTTTCAGATATTTTTGATAGGTCGAAGAGGGAAGCAGCATTTCGATGGTGACAGCAAATAAAAGCAAAAGAATGATGTTGGCAATCCATTTGGTAATAAATTCCATATGAACCTCCTAGCGCATCATCATCGTGATATTTCCGGCCGTCACAATAATCGTTATACAAAGAAAAAACATGATGGAAACAATCGCCAAAGCCGCAAATATATAAAGTATGCTTTTGCTCATTATATCTAAGCAAGATATCACAGGACCTGCTCCGATCGGCTGCAAAACGGCGGCGGCCACCTTATATATAAATGCAATAATCAATATTTTGACTGCTGGAAAAGCGGCAATAATGAGTATGATCGCCATACCGGCTATACCGACCGTATTTTTTAACAACACGGATGCGCTGATGACGGTATCGGCCGTTTCCGTGAGCATCCGTCCGATCACAGGGACAAAATTACCCGTCACAAATTTCGCGGTCCTCACCGCCAGACCATCCGTCACAGCGGTAGCAGTCCCTTGAACGGAAATGACTCCTAGAAAACCGGCCATAACAATACCTAATAGACCAATGCTCCAATTTCTTAATAAGGAGGCAAGCTGAGTAGCTTGATACTCCTTTGAAAACAAACTGACCATACTGACCACGACAGATAGAAAAAGCATCGGAAACACGATGTTTTGAATAAACAGCCCGCTCGTATTCATTAAAAAGATCATAACGGGATGGAAAAAGGCTGCGGAAACAGCTCCTCCCGATGTGGAAATAAGCGCAAGAAGCAAAGGAATAAGCGCCAATGAAAAATGAGTCATCCGTTCAATCGATTCTATTGAATATTGAATGGCAATGTGAAAACTATTCAATGCAATGACAATCAGTACCATAAAAACGATTGAATACGCCACTTTACTGACAGTCCCCTGTTCAAAAGCATTTTGAAGCGATTGCAGAAGGGCGCATAAAACAGTGAGCACGATCAACGATCCCAAAAGTTTTCCACTCTTTAACACTTCTTGAATAGAAAATTTGACTATGGCTGAAAACCATGCTTGGATGGAAAACTGCTTTTCGCCTTTTAAATAATCCATAAGGGATCCTGTTTGAGATTCAGGAAGATATCCGCCATACTCATTGACTACTTCTTTCCAGTAATTCATCAACTCATCTATCCCTAAGTTTTCCAGCTGATTTTGCACTATTTCCTTTTGAGAAGGGTGTTCACGAGGATCCAAGGAAGCTTCCGCCTGGACAACAGTTCCAGAAATGACAAAAGAATAGAGAGCGAAGACGAAAAGCATTGAATAGACACGCAATCTTTTTCACCATCCTAAAAGGGCTCTGTCCTGCCTTCCTCGATCGGAACAAAAGTCCCGAAAAACACATTCAAATCAAAAGTCAAATGAAGTTTTTCCACGTGAAAGTAATCGTTCGACGATGAATTTTGATTTATTTTGCCGGGATCAAAGAAATAATCGTCTCGAGCAGGACTGATAAAATAGGAACAGCCATGGCCAATATCAAGATTTTTCCTGCTAATTCCACCTTTGATGCCAGAGACGAAAGTCCCGCATCCTTTGATATTTGAGAAGCCAGTTCGGCAATATAGGCGATCCCGATGATTTTCAAAATTGTCTCCACATACACCATGTTGATGTCTGTTTTGGAAGCAATTTCACGAATCATTTGAATAATGGATTGAATTTGATCGATTAAAAACAAAAAAATTCCAACACTGACAAATAGAACAAGCAATACAGCAAAATTGGGCTTTTGTTCTTTTAAGAGGAGAGTTAAAAATACGGTAATAAGCGCGATCCCCGCAATTTTGATTATGTCAATCTTCCTCTCCCCCTTTTTTTACTGAAATAAAAACACAGATTTTATTTTTTCAAACAAGTCCCCAACGATGGTGGCTACGACAAATAAAATGTAGATAAATCCAAATAATGTGACCCACTGGGCATACTCTTTTTTTCCCACTTGGTCTAAAATCGTATGCAAGAAGGCGACAACGAGTCCGACACCAGCGATTTTAAAAATAATATCCACATCTATCCCCATGTACGATTCCCCCTGGTTTTAGAAAAGCAAAAGAACCAAAAGCAGCCCTACTAAAATGCTTAAACTTTTGTACATTTTTTCATATTTTTTTTGATTTTCCCGCGCTTCTTCTTCCTCTCTCCGCAAATGGGCAATAGTTAAAAGAATATGCTTCTGCTGGGTTAGAAGGTCATGTTTGCCTAACGATCCGCCAAATTGTTCCAAAATTTCATATTCCGGCCGCTTAAAGGCTGCCTTATTTCTGATAAGATGGAGACTGTTTTTCCATGCTTCATCGACTGAAATTTCTGTCGATAAAATCGTTTCGGCAAAAGCAAGGAACAACTGGGAGAGAGGGAATCCGAACTGATGACCGATTTTTCTCGCTGCTTCATGCAAAGGGGTATGCCCGTACATAATTTCCGCCTCCAACGACTGCAGCGCCGCGATCATCATTTTCAATTGCTTCGTCCGATCGGCTAATTGTTTTGATTGTTCGAATCCGAACGAAACAGCTGACCCTAGAATCAGGATGGCGCCAATCCATTTCATCCTTTTTCCACCCTCATATTGTGGGACAACCTCTGTCCAATCTGTCCTCTAATGACGGATATGGTACCAGGACCTTTTTCTCGTGTCAGTTCCACATACCTTTCGATTAATTGCCGATTGACAATATCAGCAAGGAGCGGTCGTTTTTGAATCTCTTCAAGGGAATCTCCGTGTGTCGTCATGACAAGCTTTACCCCTGCATTGACCGCTTCCAGCACAGCCATTCGATCCTCTTCCCGCCCAATTTCATCTACTACTAAAACATCTGGACTCATCGAACGAATCATCATCATCATGCCTTCCGCTTTTGGACATGCATCCAACACATCCACTCTTGGTCCAAAGGAAAGCTGAGGAATCCCAAACATGCAGCCAGCGATTTCGGAACGTTCATCGACAATTCCTACTTTTAAGGGTGGAATATTCAATTGGTCACAACCGGTCGAAGCGACTCTGGCGATATCGCGGAGAAGAGTCGTTTTTCCTGTCTGGGGAGCCCCGATAATCATCGTATGCTTCCATCCTTTTTCAAATAAAAACGGGATAAGAGGACGGGAAATTCCTATGATCTCCCGGGCGATCCTTATATTAAATGAAGACAAATGGCGCAACCCTTTGACTTGTCCGTTTTCAAGGATGACTTTTCCGGCCAGTCCCACCCGATGCCCTCCTTCGATGGTAATGTATCCTCGTTTTAATTCTTCCTCCAGCGTATAAAAAGAATGGTGGCTTATTTTACTCATAAAGGTTTCCCCGTCCTCTTTTGTGACAACATGGGAAAGAAACAGGGGGCGTCCCTTGACAGTGATCTCAAGCGGGCGCCCAATTCTCATGCGGATCTCTTCCACTTTCGTCCAATAATTATCGGGCAGCCGCTTCATTTCATCTGCAATCGTCTTTGGCAAATAATCAAAAATTTCTTCCACATTCACTCCTCCTAGTACAACCCCCGTCCATTACAATGTATTTTTCGATGAAAGGAAGTATGACTGCATTTTGTCCAAATCAAAATCAGGCAAAAAAAAAAGGCTCTATAATATTTGTTGGGGTCTAGGCACAATTTCGGATAAAAAAAGACACGCAACCGCCATTCCTTTATACTTGAATTGAGCAAAAACAAACAAAAAGAATGGAGCTGCGTGCACTATGAATTTTATCATGAATATCCCTGGATTAAAAGACTGCATAGTGACAAAAGTAGAGGAGCGATCTGGAGAAGTTCTCATTTATGTAGAAATGGAACGGAAATCTCATCGTTGTCCGAAGTGCGGACAAAAAACGAATCGTGTACATGACTATCGGTGGCAAAAAATTAAACATCTCAAGTGGTTTGAGCGAATGACGTATATTTGGTATAAACGTCGTCGATATGTTTGTACATGCGGGAAACGATTTTCAGAAAAGAATACTTTTGTGAAACGATATCAACGGACATCCAATGAATGGAACCAAGCTGTAGCTATTCGATCCATTACAGGTAAGACGTTTAAGGAAGTGGGGGACATCTATGGAACCTCCTCCACTACCGTTATAAGAAGATTTGATCGCTTGGCCCAAACAGAAGTAAAACAAGTAGAGTCCCTGCCGCCTGTGATTGCGATGGATGAATACAAAGGAGATACAAAGGAAGGAAAGTATCAGGTAATTATAGCGGATGGTGTAACGAAACAACCACTGGATATTCTTCCGAATCGGAAGAAGAAGACGATTAAGAGATATCTTCAGAAATATGGACACCAAGTACAGGTGGTTATCATGGATATGAGCCCGTCTTTTAAGGCGGCCGTTCAAGACGCATTAGGAAAGCCTGTTATTGTCGCCGATCGTTTTCACTTCTCTCGATATATCTACTGGGCATTAGATCGTGTCAGAAGACGCGTTCAAAATAGCTTCCATGAATATGACCGTAAGAAGTGCAAACGAATGAAACACATTTTTTATAAACACTCAAAGGACTTAACAGAGCAAGAAAAGTGGTATTTAGAGCGATATTTGAGTATGTCAAAAGAGCTTCAAGAGGCTTATAAATTGAAAGAGCTCTATCAAGAATGGTTTACAAAAGCAAAGATGATCGGGAAAGAACAAATCGCAAAAGTCAAACAAGAGTTGGAAGCCTTTTATCAAAAGGTAGAAGAATTAGGCATTCTAGAGATGATGAAAGCAATAAAGACGCTTCAAAACTGGCAAACAGAAATTCTGAATAGTTTTGTTTATGACCAATCTAATGGATTTTTAGAAGGAATCAACAATACCACCAAAGTTCTTAAGCGAAATGGATATGGCTTTAGAAATTTCAAGCGATTTAGAGCAAAAATTTTACTGGTACATAAGTATAAAGGAATAGGTGTACATATTGGATAAGGGTGGCGACATGACGTCACCACCCCAACATTTGACATAGAACCAAAAAAAAAAAGCCAGACCGAGACCCATTTAAGGATCTTGATCTGGCTTCCTTCATCTTTAAATCAAAGTAATGGCTACGCTCTTGAAACGTATGATCCATCTGATGTGTTAATTACGAGTTTATCGCCTTCGTTTACAAAGAATGGAACTTGTACGACAAGCCCTGTTTCAAGCGTGGCCGGTTTTGTACCGCCTGACGCTGTATCCCCTTTAACTCCTGGTTCCGTTTCCACGACCGTCAATTCCACTGTATTCGGAAGTTCCACGCCAAGAGTTTCTCCTTGATACATCACAATGAAAACTTCCATATTTTCTTTTAAGAATTTTAATTCGTACTCGATTTGGGAGCTGCTTAATTCAATTTGTTCATATGTTTCATTATCCATGAAAACGTGTTGATCGCCGTTTGCATATAAATATTGCATTTTCCGGTTGTCAATTTGTGCTTTTTCTACTTTTTCGCCGGCGCGAAACGTTTTTTCCTGAATGGCGCCTGTACGCAAGTTGCGTAGCTTCGAACGAACAAATGCCGCTCCTTTGCCCGGTTTCACGTGCTGGAAATCCAGTACGCGCCAAATTTCTCCATCAACTTCAATCGTCAAACCTGTTCGAAAATCATTTACTGAAATCATGTATGGCTTCCTCCTGTAATTTACAAAATAATCAATTCTTTTGTTGAATGTGTGATCGTTTCATTGCCGCTGCTCGTGATAATGGTATCGTCTTCAATGCGAACTCCTCCAAGGCCATGCACATAAATCCCCGGCTCAACCGTTACAACCATTCCCGGCTGCAGAACCATATCCGAACGCATGGACAATAAAGGCCTTTCATGAACTTCCAATCCAATGCCGTGGCCGAGAGAGTGTCCAAATTGATCGCCGAAACCTTTTTCTTCTATGTAGTTTCTCGCAATCGCATCTGCTTCTTTCCCGGTCATTCCCGGTTTGATTTTTTCCACCGCCAACAATTGAGCCTCGAGAACAATTTGATAAATGTTTTTCAAATCGGCGGAAGGCTCGCCAACGGCAACCGTGCGAGTGATATCGGACACATATCCTTTGTATAGGGCTCCGTAGTCAAGAGTGACCAAGTCCCCTTTTTCAATGATTTTCTCGCTGGCCACTCCGTGTGGCAAAGCGGATCTTTTTCCAGAAGCAATGATCGTATCAAACGAAGAAGAAGTTGCCCCGCACTTTCTCATAAAGAACTCGAGTTCATTGGCGACTTCAAGCTCAGTGATTCCCGGTTTGATAAAGTCCAAAATATGTTTAAACGCAGCATCGGCAATATCGGCAGCTTCCTTTAATATCTTA
>JADBKC010000073.1 GCA_014896555.1 Caryophanales bacterium
TAACGGGACATTTTCTGCAAATTTTTCCTCAAGATTTTGGCGGAGATGGATTTTTTATCAGCTGTTTTAGAAAGAAGGATGAATGAAAATGGAACAGACAATCACGATGACGAAAAAATCTAAGAAAATGATAGAAGACAAGCCGCCTTCTATCTTCTCAATGGAACTGCCGGAGTTGAAAGAATGGATCCGCCATCATGGCGAAAAACCTTTTAGAGCAGAGCAAATTTATGATTGGCTCTATAAGAAACGGGTCACGTCGTTTGAAGAAATGACGAATTTGCCGAAAAGCCTTCGGGATAAACTGGATGAACACTTTACGATCACCACATTGAAAACGATTGTTCAACAAACTTCTCAAGATGGCACCATTAAATTTTTATTTGAATTGCATGATGGATTTTCTATTGAAACGGTGCTAATGCGCCATCGATACGGAAATTCGGTTTGCGTGACTACACAAGTTGGATGCCGGATTGGATGCACATTTTGTGCCTCAACTTTAGGAGGATTAAAAAGACATTTAGAGGCGGGGGAAATTGTGGCGCAAGCGGTGCATGTGCAAAAAGCGCTCGATGAAATTGGAGAACGGGTCAGTTCCGTCGTCATTATGGGAATTGGAGAACCGTTTGATAATTATGATCAAATGATTTCGTTTTTAAAAATTATCAACCATGAAAAAGGACTGAATATCGGCGCTCGCCATATTACAGTATCTACGAGCGGGATCATACCGAAAATCTATCAATTTGCCGATGAAAATTTGCAAATTAATTTCGCCATTTCCCTCCATGCTCCCAACAATGAGCTTCGCAGCAAATTAATGCCAATTAACCGCGCATACAAATTGCCGGATTTAATCGAAGCCGTAAAGTATTATATTGAAAAAACCGGCAGAAGAGTCAGCTTTGAATACGGATTGTTCGGCGGAGTCAATGATTCGGTTGAACACGCCGAAGAATTGGCCGAGCTGATCAAAGATCTAAAGTGTCATGTCAATTTAATTCCAGTGAACTATGTTCCGGAACGAAATTATGTTCGGACGCCGAGAAGCCAAATCTTTAAATTTGAGAAAACGTTGAAAAAACACGGAATCAATGTAACGATTCGCCGTGAACACGGGCATGATATTGACGCTGCTTGCGGGCAACTCCGCGCTAAGGAGCGGAAAGAAGAAACGAGGTGACCGCTTATGGAGTCAGTGTTTAAGACTGATAAAGGATTAGTCCGCCAGCATAACGAAGACAGCGGCGGCATTTTTCGCAACTCATCCGGTGACCTCTTGGCCATTGTGGCCGATGGAATGGGCGGCCACAATGCTGGAGATGTCGCCAGTGAAATGACGATCAAAGAATTGCAAAAAGAGTGGCAGCAAACAGAGATGATTTCCACCCCTGACAAGGCGGAAGAATGGCTGAGGGCGGCCATTGTCAAAGTGAATGAGAAGATTTTATCCCACTCAAGGGAAAATGTTGAATGTTCGGGTATGGGCACGACCATTGTGGCTGCGGTTTGCACAAGCCGCTTCTGCACGATCGCCAATATCGGAGACAGTCGTTGCTATATTTTAAACGAAAACGGTTTTCAAAAGCTGACGGAAGATCATTCTTTAGTGAACGAGCTTGTGAGGACAGGACAAATTACAAAAGAGGATGCTGAACACCATCCCCGAAAAAATGTTTTGACGAAAGCCCTTGGAACAGAGGAAGAAGTGGCTGCCGATGTGCTAAGCATCACCTTTGAAGATGGCGACTATTTGCTGCTCTGCTCGGATGGACTTTCCAATAAAGTTTCGGAAGCAAAAATGGAAGAAATTATAAAAGGAGAACTTCCGTTGGCGGAAAAAGCCCAAACGCTCATTGATTTAGCCAATCAAGAAGGCGGAGAGGATAATATCACCATTGTAATTTTGCACCAGACAGCCGGGAGTGAAAGCGGGTGATCGGAATGCTTGCCGGCAGGAGAATCAGTGGGAGATACAAAGTTATTGAAATGATTGGCGGAGGCGGAATGGCGAATGTCTATTTAGCGCGTGATATCATTCTAGACCGCGATGTGGCTCTAAAAGTATTGAGGATGGATTTTGCCGAAGAAGAAGAATTTATCCGCCGTTTTCAGAGAGAAGCCCAATCGGCAACCAGTCTTGTCCACCCGAATATCGTAAACATTTATGATGTGGGAGAAGAAGACAATATTTTTTACATTGTGATGGAATATGTGGATGGAATGACTTTAAAACAATACATAATGCAGCATTCCCCTATCCCGGTGGAGAAAGTGCTAGACATCATGAGTCAGCTGACTTCAGCTATCGCCCATGCACACCGCAATTCAATTATTCACCGTGATATTAAACCACAGAATATATTGATCGATCACAATGGTCATGTCAAAATTACTGATTTTGGCATTGCAATGGCTTTAAGTGCGACGTCGATTACCCAAACCAACTCTTTTCTCGGATCTGTCCATTACATCTCTCCTGAACAAGCGCGTGGAGGAGTAGCAACAAAAAAATCAGACATTTACTCTCTTGGTATTGTCATGTACGAACTGCTGACAGGAAATTTGCCATTTTCAGGAGAAACAGCCATTTCCATCGCACTAAAACATTTGCAATCAGATACTCCCCCTTTGCGGAAAAAATTCCCGGATATTCCGCAAAGTGTGGAAAACATTGTGCTGAAAGCTACTTGTAAAGATCCTTTTTACCGTTATAACAGCGTGGAAGAAATGGAAGAAGATATAAGGACTGCTCTTGAACCGAGCCGACTGAACGAACCAAAATTTACTATTTTGGTGGACGAAGAAGAAACAAAAGCCATACCTGCCATTAAAGATCCACTGCCTGTAAATGATTTGGAATCGACGGCTGTTTACCCAATCAAAGAAGAAACGAAATTTGAATTGGACAAGCCGGAAAAAAAGAAAAGAAAAAAATGGCCTTGGATTTTAACTGGACTTTTCTTGCTCTTGTTGTTGGCAGCGGGGAGTGTCTTTGTGATTCCGGATTTATTGGGACCAAAAGAAATCAAGGTGCCGGATGTTCATGGAAAAACGGTGGATGACGCTGTTTCACAATTAGTAACGGCTGGATTGAAAGTTGGGGACACTATCGAAACGTTTAGTGATCATGTACCAGCAGGAAAGGTCATCAATACAAAACCCGGCGCCGACCAAACAGTGAAAGAGGGTTCCTCTATTGATCTGTATGTAAGCTCCGGAAAAAAAACATTTAAACTGGATGATTATCGTGATCGGGATTATAATGAAATCGCCAATATGTTGGAGAAAGAACATTTTAAAAGGATCCGTAAAGTAGAGATATATGACGATCGTCCGCCAGGAACTATCACGGACCAAGATCCGGGACCGAATGAAAAAGTCGTTCCGGAAGAAACAGAAATGACGTTTACAGTAAGCAAGGGTCCGGAAAAGGTGTCGCTGATTGATTTGACTGATTACAACGAGAAAAGTCTGAAAGATTACGCGGCCACAAGCGGTTTAAAAGTGGATATTGTCAGGAGAGACTATTCTGACAGTGTGCCGGAAGGTCTGGTGATCTCCCAAAATCCTTCAGCTGGTACACTATTAAACAAAGGGGACCGAGTGGAAGTTGTGTTGTCAAAAGGCAAAAAAGAAATCCCGCCTAAAACGGTTACAAAAGAATTGTTCATTCCATATGAACCGGATGAAGAAGGAAAGCCTCAAGAAGTGGTCATTTACATCGAAGACGTAAACAACAGCATGACCGTACCATATGAGACTTTTTTCATTCATGAAAATACGAAAAAAACCATTTCATTAACTGTCGCCAGCGGCAAAAAGGCAGGATATAAAGTAGTTAGAGATAAAAAAGTGATTCTTGACGAAGTAGTTCCTTTTCCAGGTGAAGAGTAGTTCCGTTACGACTCTAATCCCTTTGTTCCAGTACTTTCTTGGGTAGCCCGTTGGAGGTCTTACCTGTAAGGAAATCATTTTGAAATAAGGAGGAATGCAATGGCTAATGGGAAAATTATTAAAGCGCTGAGTGGATTTTATTATGTATTAGATGGGGAGGAGGTAGTTCGGTGTCGAGGAAGAGGGGTTTTTCGAAAACAAAAAATTTCCCCTCTTGTCGGCGACTATGTGGAATATCAATTGGAAAGCAATCAGGAAGGATATATTTTAAGCATAGAGAAGCGAAAAAATGAGCTGATCCGTCCGCCAATTGCAAACGTGGACCAAGCCATTTTGGTTTTTTCAGTGGCCCGGCCAAAATTTAGCCCCGGGCTCTTAGATCGTTTCCTTGTGTTAATAGAATCCAAATCGATAACACCTATCATTTGCCTCACAAAAATGGATTTGCTTTCGAAAGAAGACGAAAAAAAGATTCACTCATACTGCGAGGATTATCGGTCAATCGGCTATCAAGTCATTACCACCTCTATTAAAAACGGGATCGGTCTAGATCAAATTCGTTCTGTTTTGCAAGGGAAAACATCGGTGTTTGCTGGACAATCCGGAGTTGGGAAATCTTCGCTGCTAAATGCATTGCGGCCTGATTTACAATTAGAAACGAAAGATATTTCCGATTCCCTCGGAAGGGGCAAGCATACCACTCGCCATGTGGAACTAATCGAAATAGGCAATGGCCTTGTAGCCGACACGCCTGGATTTAGTTCCCTTGAATTACGCGATTTGGACCCTGAGGAATTATCGTCATGCTTTCCGGAAATTCACCAGCGCAGCCAAGATTGCAAGTTCCGAGGGTGTTCTCATTTGAATGAACCAAAATGCGCGGTGAGAGATGCAGTGGAAAAGAAGGAAATCCCCACTTATCGCTATGATCATTACCAACAGTTTTTAGTTGAAATAAAAGAGAGAAAGCCGAGGTATTGATGGACTATGATCAAAATTGCACCTTCCATCCTTTCCGCCAATTTTTCGAAATTAGGGGAAGAAGTGAAAGAAGTTGAAAAAGGCGGGGCCGACTACATTCATGTGGATGTGATGGATGGACATTTTGTCCCTAACATTACGATGGGGCCTTTGATTGTCGAAGCTGTCCGTCCTGTCACGAAGCTGCCATTAGATGTTCATTTAATGATGGAACATCCTGATTCTTATATTGATTCATTCGCCAAAGCCGGTGCTGACTATATTACAGTACATGTGGAAGCATGTCCTCATCTTCATCGCACGATTCAGCATATTCGTTCAGAAAGAGTGAAGGCAGGTGTGGCGATCAATCCGGCCACCCCCGTAGAAATGATCCGCCATGTGCTTCAGGATGTTGATTTAGTGCTCGTCATGACGGTCAATCCTGGATTTGGCGGACAGTCCTTTATTGATTCAGTTCTTCCGAAAATTAGGCAAGTGCGGCAATTAGTGGAGGAAAACAATCTGGATATCGAAATTGAAGTCGATGGCGGCATCAACGCAGAAACAGCAAAATTATGCGTCGATGCCGGGGCGAATGTGCTAGTGGCTGGTTCAGCGATTTATAAACAGGCAGATCGCCAAGAAGCGATCAGCTTGATCCGTAAACAGGTCAAATAGTAACAAATACAGGATGCGTTTGAATTCTCCAATTTCATAGTATTAGTCAATCGTTTCATAGAAAATGCGGAGGGACTCCCTCCTTTTTTAATGGAATGATTCGCTATGTAAGGGAAAAATAAGTATCTGCACACAAGGCACGTACCGTTTGGGGGAAAATGAAAATAAGTACTCATTGCTATAAGGATTCATTCATTGAATCGATAGGAGGAATTTTGATGAATGTTGGCATTGTAGCTGGTGGTCCCCGTACATGTATGCCGGATTTAAAAGCGTTTAATGAACGAGAGATGTATTGGATTGGGGTCGATAAAGGTGTTCAATATCTGCTTGATGAGCACATTGTGCCTGATCTCGCCATAGGCGATTTTGATTCCATTCAAGAGAACGAATGGAAGCGAATGAAGCAAAAAGTACGAAATATTAAAAAATACAACCCGGAAAAAGATGAAACCGATATGGAGCTAGCTATCGAATATGGTGTAAAACAAAATCCAAACATCATCTTTCTGTTTGGTGCCACTGGAGGAAGGCTGGATCATTTTTTGGCTAATATCAGTTTGCTTGTGAATGAGAAATGGAGTAAAAGCTCGATAGACTTTAAGATCATCGATCGGCAAAATATCATATCGGTTCATCGTCCGAAAAAGTATGAAATACAGAAGCTTCCGGATAAACCGTATATTTCGTTTCTTCCCGTAAATGGTCATGTTGAAGGATTAACACTTACAGGGTTTAAGTATCCTTTACATAACTATACGGCAAAGTTTGGATCGACTCGATGTATAAGCAATGAATTGATTGAAGAAAAAGGTACTTTTTCCTTTACGAGCGGCATATTAATGATGGTAAGAAGTTCCGATGAAATGCCAATCAGTCCGGTACGTTAGGACGATGCGTACTTATTTCATTTGTTTGAATATAATATGGCGAATAGACCATTATCATCCTTCAGATGAATGGGGAGGGACATGGAATGAAATTTTATACGATTAAATTGCCTAGATTTTTAGGCGGAATTGTTCGGGCAATGCTTGGTACCTTTAAAAAAGGGTAAAGAGAAAAGAGCAACGCTTTCCAAGGGGCTGACATCGGGCGGAAGGCCAGACTTTTCCGCATGCTATGCGTCGCCTTGTGTAGTGTGTCATGAGTGAAGTCAGGCCTTTGGAGTCACCCCTTTTGATGAGAAATAAATGGGTGATAGCGTAAGGAAAGAAAACCAAAGGGAAAGAGGAAGTTTTCACCCGGAATGGCTGTGGAAATGAAGTTACCCCCATTAGAAAAATTTCCTTAGTCGGAATAGCTACATACCTTTCATGATACGACTGGATAAAAAACAAGCACCCGAAAGTGGGTGCTTATTGTCATTATACACGTTCAACTTTTCCGGATTTTAAAGCTCTTGCAGAAACCCAAACCCGTTTTGGCTTACCGTTAACTAAAATGCGCACTTTTTGTAAGTTTGCTCCCCAAGTACGCTTGTTGGCATTCATAGCGTGGGAACGTCTATTTCCGGTACGTGTTCTGCGACCAGTAATCACGCATTGTTTTGCCATTTGATTCCCTCCTAACTGCAGAAGCTGAAAATGTTCATTTCATTACTTCCTTATCTTAAACAGACACTAATATAATTTAACATAGAACATAGAATAATGCAATATAAGGAAGGGGAAGGAGTCAGTCAAGACTTTGTGGGAATTTTTTTGGTTCGCTGAAAATAGATGTAAGTCATAGGTTGGCGAACCATTTTTTTGAATTTCATCCGTAAGCGCTTTCGGACTCTCATCCCTTGCCATGACGGACGAATATGTATACCTTTTTTTACCATCCCTTGAGTTCAGACAGGGCATAATAGATCGGAGTCCCGGACGATTGCTGTAAATATGGCACGTTATTCCGCGTGATCTCCGGCCAAAGACGGCGGACGCGTTGTTTCGCCTTGTTCACGATCGTCTGTTTGGTGGATGCCGTCGACACCGTTTCCTCCGCCGGCTGCGACGATTCTTCTCCGAAACGACGTCCGAAAAGACGAATCCCATCCATCCGGGCAATCATTGCCTTGAAAAACGCCCCGAGTCCCTTGTCTGTCCAACTGCGGCGGTATTTCACCCGATACGCCAGCTGGCTCATCACGCTTTCAGCCCTCCCCATCGGATACATGCCCGTTGTGTCCACTCCTTGCTCCTTCAGCCATTCCCGGTAATCACGGATGCATCCCGGCATCGATTCGATCCGGTGGATCAAGGCAGCCAGTTGTTGTTCTTTCGCTTCGTCCCCCAGCGTGCCGAGGGCGCTGTTCAGTTCCACAAGCAACCCCTCTTCATCCTGCTTCGCCAGCTTTTGCCGAATCGCCTGCCACCGTGGATGGCCCGAGAAGCATTGGCGCAACTCACGCGCCACGTGGAATCGATCCAATTGGAAGCAGACCCGTCCCTTGAAATACTCCCGGCACGCGGTAATCCATGGAGCGCCGTCCCCGTTGATGACAAGAAGATCCCGACACGGATCATAGGCATATTCGTTCATCAAAAATTCCTCGAAGCCTTCCCACACCTCCCTCTTGCCCTCATGGACGTAATGGCGCTGATTCACGAATTCGATCCGTGAGCCGTTGCGCTTCCACCCTTCGTGAACGGTCAGGATTTTGTCTTCCTTGGCCCGTTTGCCCTTCCCTTGGCGAGAGACAAACAGTCCATCGGCCTCCACAAACAGCACCCGTCCATATCGCTGGTCAACCGGGCAGTGCAGCGGAGCTTCGGCCTCGAGCACCAACTGGCGGATCGCCTCATGGCTCATCACCGGATACCCGACCATCTGGGCAAGCGTACAAGCCGCTTTGCGATAGGAAGAGCACTCCACAGCCAATCCCACCGCCGTTTCTTCTAGACAAGGGCTGATTGACTGCGATCCATCAAACGCTAGAAAGGAGTCAAGCAAAAACGTGTAACGGTTTTGTTCTCGGTCTAAATAGTAGTTTCGCTCAAAGGTGACTTCGCCAAACAGGGTTTGAATCGTGGTGCGTCGTTTGTCTTTCAAGTGGTACCGGCGCTTGTCCCGAGTTTCCGCCAATTGTCGGTCGATGTCCTCCAACAAAGCCGTAAACAGCTCGGCGAAGGCGTTTTGCAAGGCTCGAAACAAATCCAGTTCGATCTCTTTCCATGTCAACGAATTTGTGGTAAGATGTTGTTGAATATTCATAGGACTCTCTCCTCCTGTTTGATAGTGTTGTCAATAATCATCTTACCAGGGAGAGAGTCCTTTTTTCATGTTTCCTGCTTGGGATCCTACCGCGCTTTGCTTGGTGGCCCCGATGAGGGGATTGCGAACCTACGTTCCCAACCCCTCCTCGGGGAATTCTAAGAATTTCTCCCACAAACATTTTACTCACACAAGGGGAAGAAGAAACCCAACAGATGGATGTCTTTCTTTATAGCTGTAAAGATCTCGTTTTGCGAATGGCCAAAAACTGAGAGTAAAAGCTTTCGTTCGTAGTTCATAATGAAAAATGGATGTTGAAGGATAAAACAGCTAAGAGTTTGACAACTGAACAAAATTTGATGTTCAATAAACCGCCGTTCAGTTTTGTGATAGGAAGAAAAGGGAAGGCAATTGGCAAAGAGTCATTTCTAATCCATTCCTGCAATAAAAATAAGATGTGTTTGAGTCATTGAAAAGGAGAGCTTCGAAAAGAAACTTATTTCTAAAAAGGTTGAGAAACATACGATTACAAGACAAAATTAGGATAAATGAAATGTCCTTCAAGAAAAATACCTTGACGAAGATCGTGTAATTTGGAATGATAAGAACGGAAGGTTGACTTTTAAAAAGCCCCTTTGTATAGTAAAATGTCTGTAACAAAGGAAGATTCCGATAAGGATGGCTCTTTTCATGTCGATTGAGCTGAAAACGAAGTACGGGACGGTAGACATTTCTAATGAAGTCATTGCCATTATTGCTGGTGGTGCTGCTGTAGATTGTTATGGCATTGTAGGCATGGCATCCAAAAATCAACTGAAAGATGGAATAACGGAAATTTTAAGACGGGAAAATTTCACCCGGGGAGTGATCGTTCGTCAAGAAGGCGATCGCATTCATATTGATATGTACATTATCGTTAGCTATGGAACAAAGATTTCCGAAGTAGCCCATAACGTTCAAACGAAAGTAAAATATACGCTTGATCAAACAGTCGGGCTGTCAGTGGATACAGTCAATATTTTTATACAAGGTGTCAAGGTGACGAACCCTTAGTGAGGAGGAAAACATACGTGTCGATAACATCTTTGGATGGTAAGCGTTTTGCGGAAATGATCATTGCTGGTGCCAATAACTTGGCTGCCAATGCCAAAATGGTCAATGCATTAAACGTATTCCCGGTTCCTGACGGCGACACGGGAACAAACATGAATTTATCCATAACTTCCGGAGCTAAGGAAGTTCAAGAACATTTAACGGAACATATTGGAAAGACAGCTTCTTCCTTAGCGAAAGGATTGCTAATGGGAGCGCGCGGAAATTCAGGTGTGATTCTTTCTCAATTATTCCGCGGGTTTGCTAAAGCGGTGGAACAAAAAGAATGGATTAATAGCCAAGAATTCGCTGGTGCTTTTGAAGCTGGCGTAGATACAGCTTATAAAGCAGTCATGAAGCCAGTGGAAGGGACGATTTTAACGGTTGCGAAAGACGCTGCAAGAAAAGCCGTTCAGACTGCTAAGTTTGAGCGGGATATTGTGAAAGTGATGGAAGCATTGCTGGAAGAAGCGAAAGCCTCTTTGAAGCGAACTCCGGAATTGCTCCCTGTGTTGAAGGAAGTGGGAGTAGTCGATAGCGGCGGACAAGGGCTTGTCCTTGTATATGAAGGATTTTTGGCCGCATTAAAAGGCGAACAATTGCCTGGAACTCCGGCAGTTGAACCGACTCTTGACGAACTTGTCAAAGCCGAACATCATAAAGCTCAAAGCTTCATGAAAACAGAGGATATCGTTTACGGCTATTGCACGGAATTTATGGTTCGTTTGGAAAAAGAAAAACTGAAAGATCACCCATTTTCAGAAGAAAAATTCCGGGAAGACCTTAGCCAATTTGGCGATTCTCTGCTTGTCGTTTCAGATGATGAAGTGGCTAAAGTACATATTCACTCGGAACGGCCTGGTGAAGTGCTTACATATGGACAACAGTATGGAAGCTTCATTAAAATAAAAATTGAAAACATGCGTGAACAGCACAGTCAGATTGTAGGGGAAACCCACCAACAACTGCATACGGAAACAAAACAGAAAGATAAACAGCCATATGGGATTGTTACCGTCGCTATGGGAGAAGGAATTGTCGACATGTTCAGGAGCATAGGGGCTTCGACAGTCATTCCGGGCGGACAAACCATGAATCCTAGCACCGAAGACATTGTCAAAGCTGCCGAGGAAGTGAACGCTGAGAAAGTGATCATTCTCCCAAATAATAAGAACATTATTTTAGCTGCGGAACAGGCAAAAGAAATGATTGATGCTGAAGTAGTTGTCGTCCCGTCGAAAACCGTTCCCCAAGGAATAGCCGCTTTGCTTGCTTTTCATCCAGATCAAAGTTTGGAGAAAAATCAAGCGGCTATGACGGAAGCAATGTCCCAAGTTAAAACGGGGCAAATTACCTATGCAGTTCGAGATACTACGATTGACGGCATTTCCATTGCTAAAAATGATTTTATGGGCATTTTAGATGGGAAAATTGTAGCTACTAGCAAGGATAGAACGGAAGCGGCTATCCATTTAATTGAGAAAATGGTGGAAGAAGATAGTGAAATTATCACAATTTTTTATGGTGAGGACGTTTCCGAAGAAGAAACAGAAGAACTCGTTGCTTTTATTGAAGAAAAATATGAAGATTTAGAAATAGAAGTTCATAATGGGAAACAGCCACTTTATTCTTATATTTTCTCGATCGAATAGAAGAAGTAGCTAAATTGAATTTTTGGAAATCGACGAATAGAAGGGGATGCTCCCCTTCTATTTCGTATGGAATTTGTTTTGATCAAAAGAGCTATTTTGTAAAGAGGAAAACATTTTCCTTTTTTGAGATCCATAACGAAACAGATGGCAAAGCCAATGTCAAAAAGCTAGATGGGTGCTGTCGTGTAGAAAGACGAATCTTTGTCTTTCATGATATATAGAAACTGGGACATGAAACATCAGAAGCAATGATAGTCACAGCAGAAGGGAGGTATGCGGAGGCTCCTATCAAAAGGTGGAGACGCCGCTAAAAAACCGTGGATAATCTGCTTTCTCAAGGCGTTGATGCTTTAAAAGGGATCGGTAACGAAATAGCCCATTCGCTTGCGGAAATGAACATTTTTTCCATTGAGGATTTATTGGAATATTTTCCTTATAGGTATGAAGATTACCGATTGCGAGATCTGGCCGATGTGCCCCATGAAGAGAGGGTTACGGTCGCAGGGAAAGTCCATAGTGATCCTTCTGTTATGTATTACGGTCAAAAAAAATCACGCCTTACCTTTAAACTTCTTGTAGATCGCTATTTAGTGACAGCGGTCTTATTCAATCAGCCTTTTTTAAAGAAAAAAATCAAGTTAAACGATACGATCACGATCACCGGAAAATGGGATCGCCACCGTCAAACGATCACTGTGCAGCACTATCATCTTGGTCCCTACCAACACCGCAGCGAATTTGAACCAGTCTATTCTTTAAAGGGAAACATCACGACCAATATGATGAAAAAATTTATTGGAACCGCCCTTAGTGAATATAGAGATTATATTCGAGAAAATCTACCGACAGCCTTTCTCAAAAATTATAAATTGCTGGGCCGCCGGGAAGCGATCCGAGCTATGCACTTCCCGGAAAATGCGCAGGAATTAAAACAGGCGCGCCGTCGTTTTGTATATGAGGAATTTTTATACTTTCAATTAAAAATACAAGCATTGCGAAAATTTGAGAGAGAACATTCCAAAGGTCAAGAGCAGCATTATGATGTGAAAAAACTTAGAGAATTTATTCACCATTTGCCATTTCCTCTGACTAACGCCCAGAAACGTGTGATTAATGAAATTTGCGCCGACTTAAAATCGCCTTACCGCATGAACCGATTGCTTCAAGGAGATGTTGGTTCGGGGAAAACCGTTGTAGCTGCTGTTTGTTTATATGCAACGATTACAGCAGGAAATCAAGGAGCTTTGATGGTGCCGACGGAAATATTGGCGGAACAGCATACGGCGTCTTTACGCAAGCTTTTTGAGACATTTGGGGTCAACGTTGAACTACTTTCAAGTTCTATTAAAGGAAAGAAAAGAAAACAGGTGTTGGAGCAGCTGGAAAACGGAGATATTGATATTTTGGTGGGTACACACGCTCTGATACAGGAAGATGTCAATTTCAAACAATTAGGCACAGTCATCACGGATGAACAGCATCGATTCGGAGTCGAGCAAAGAAGAGTGTTGAGGGAAAAAGGGGTAGATCACGATGTGTTGTTTATGACAGCGACGCCGATTCCGAGAACGTTGGCGATCACCACTTTTGGAGAGATGGATGTTTCCGTCATTGATGAAATGCCAGAAGGACGAAAAGCAATTGAAACGTATTGGGCAAAGCATGATATGTTTGAACGTGTTCTAGACTTTATGGAAAAGGAACTTCGTCGAAAAAGACAAGCGTATGTGATCTGCCCGCTGATTGAGGAATCTGAAAAGCTAGACGTACAAAATGCGATTGATATTCATGCCCAGTTAACCCATTATTTTCATCACCGTTACAACATTGGGCTGATGCACGGACGACTTGGTGCTGAGGAGAAAGACCGGGTGATGAATGCATTTAGCCGCAATGAAATTCATGTTCTCGTTTCGACAACCGTTGTAGAGGTTGGAGTGAATGTTCCCAATGCTACCATTATGGTGATTTATGATGCTGATCGTTTCGGACTTGCTCAGCTTCACCAATTACGGGGACGTGTTGGACGAGGAAATGAGCAATCCTATTGTATTCTCATTGCTGATCCAAAAACCGAGGTCGGAAAAGAACGTATGAAAATTATGACGGAAACGAACAACGGGTTTGTATTAAGCGAAAAAGACTTGGAATTGCGTGGACCGGGCGATTTATTTGGAAAAAAACAAAGCGGACTGCCAGATTTTAAAGTGGCCGATGTCGTTCATGATTATCGTGCGCTGGAAACAGCCCGAAAAGATGCAGCGGAGCTTATCCAATCAAATGCCTTTTGGCATGATGAAGAATACGAGCCGCTGCGCAATTATTTAAAAGAGTCGGGAGTCCTTTCTGGAGAA
>JADBKC010000234.1 GCA_014896555.1 Caryophanales bacterium
GAAGCACCTGCACAAACGATATCATTGCCATACCCGGCAAATCCGGCATGTCCACTCATTGTAAATGATTGAATTTGACCGGATTCTGTACGATGAATCGTAATCTTTATCATCGGTTAACAACCTTATGCGTTGATTTTTTCAATCACAACTTTTGTGTATGGCTGACGATGGCCTTGCTTTTTGTGGTAGTTTTTCTTCGCCTTGTACTTAAAGACAACGATTTTCTTTTGACGGCCTTGCTTTTCAACTTTCGCTGTAACAGTAGCGCCTTCAACGAATGGGCTTCCTACTTTAACGTCTTCGCCGCCTAAGAAAAGAACCTTATCAAAAGTAACTGTTTCGCCTTCTTCGGCGTCAAGCTTTTCAATATAGATCGTTTGGCCTTCTTCTACTTTTACTTGCTTGCCGCCGGTTTCGATAATTGCGTACATGAATTGCACCTCCTTATTGACTAAGACTCGCCATCACAGGTGTTTTGCAAAAACAAATCTTAAAACCTGTTCTGTGCGGTTGTAGCACGGGTGCGCTACAAACATAACATAAAAATACTATCACGATTCGAATCCAGTGTCAAGAGGGTGCCTAGCACTTCTACTCGTTTTGCAGCCCATCACTCATAGCGGCGGATATGATAAAAAGGTTTCGGAGAACCTTCTTTTATCTCAAAATTGATTTTCATTCCGAGCATTTCTTCCAACCGAATTTGGTGTAGATTATTTTCCCCTGAAAAAACATCAACTACTTCTTTTGTTGTTTCAATTAACACACTTTCGTAATCAGAATACCGGTGTTCCCAAAGCTCACGCTCTAGCCGGAAAGCAACCGTTTCTGGACTTAATACCCGGCCTGTCCCTTCACAAACAACGCATTTTGTCGTTAAAGCCTCAGAAATCGCTACCTTTGTTTTCTTTCTCGTCAACTGCAAAATTCCAAGCGGAGTAAAACCGATTACTTTTGTTCTTCTGTCATCCTTTGTTAACTCGGATTGTATTTTCTGCAGGACTCGCTGTCGGTCTTCTTCATTATCCATATCGATAAAATCGATTAAAATCATTCCGCCAATGTCCCTCAGCCTTATTTGGCGTGCAGCTTCTTCTGCAGCGGCTAAATTCACGGAAACAACCGTATCATGCAAATCATTTTTGCCTGAGTATTTCCCGGTATTAACATCAATGACCGTAAGCGCCTCTGCTTCATCAAAAATAAGATAGGCCCCATTATCAAGCCAGACAATCCGCTTTAACGCTTTTTCAATCTGGTGTTCCATTTCCCATGCGCTAAAAATATTTTCCTTTCCTGTATATAACGTCACATTGATATTGCTTTTTTCAGCCTTCACATATTGTTCGATTTTGTCCTTTAACAGCATATCATCGACGACAACTTCTCCACTCCCGATCGTTTTCATTTCCGAAATCAATTGTTCATAAAACAGATCTTTTTTATAGAGCAGAGAAGGCTTTTTCCTGGAGGCAGCCATCCTTTCGAGCTCCTCATGCATGTTTCTAAGATCATCCAGTTCGCTTGCAATCACAGTTTCTGATTGATTTGCTACACTTGTTCTGAATATCAGCCCTTCATTTTCTTTTTTTATTTGATATCCAAATTGCCGCCATCGTTCCCTGTCTTTCTCATCATTGATCTTTTTTGACACTGCTACGTACCGGCCATTTGGCATATAAATGAGATGCTCACCTTGAAGCTCGATCATCCCGGTCAGCCTCGGCCCTTTCGAACCGGTAGCATCTTTCTCCACTTGCACGAGAATTTTTTCACCTTGGTGGACAAAGGAGGAAATCGATCGGCTGTTTCGTACCTCTTTTGGTTCATCCGATTGTACAAATGCCGGCAATTTATCTCTATGTAAATAACCCGCTTTTTCTTCGCCAATATCGACAAATGCT
>JADBKC010000074.1 GCA_014896555.1 Caryophanales bacterium
CATGGTGTTTTTTTGTACGGGGCAAAAGAGGAAGTCGTCTCAAAAGCAAAAGAAAATTTGGAACGGCAAATTCCCGGCCTGGTTATTTCCGGCTATGAAAACGGCTATGTTCAAGACCAATCGGCCCTTATTCAAAAAATCAACAATTCCAAAGCTGTCCTTCTATTTGTCGCCTTGGGAAGTCCGAAACAGGAATTGTGGATAAGGGAACATATGAATGAGCTGAAGCATGTGAAAGTGTTTCAAGGAGTGGGAGGCAGCTTTGACGTTTATTCAGGGATGGTTAAACGGGCCCCCGCCTTTTTCCGAAAAGCGGGCCTTGAATGGCTGTATCGGTTAATAAAAGAACCAAAAAGAATAAAACGTCAAATGGCATTGCCGAAGTTTGTCATAAAAGTGTTGTCCAGTCGTTAAAGGAAGGATGGCTGGCGTCTAAAAAAGCAGAAAGTGCCACTTGGAGGGAAGTTCGAATGAAAGTTCTCCATGTTATCAGCGGAGGCGAAACGGGGGGATCGCGCAAGCATGTGATTACCCTTTTAAAACAATTTGCAAAGGATGAAGTCGTCTTGGCCGTCTTTCAAGAAGGAGCCTTGTCGAAAGAAGCTCGGGAAAACGGCATTCATGTCGAAGTGTTCCAGCAAACTTCCCGCTATGACCTTTCTGTTTTAAAAAAAATGGCCCGATATATTCGGCAAGAACGGTTTGAGTTGCTGCACACTCATGGTCCTCGCGCCAATCTATTCGGTCTTTATTTAAAGAAGAAAACCAATATTTGCTGGGTGACAACGATTCACAGCGATCCTTCCCTTGATTTTATGAAAGCGGGAGTGAAAGGAAAAATTTTCACGGCGCTGCATCTTTATGCCGTAAAAAAAATGGATCACTATTTTGCGGTGTCTGAGCGGTTTAAGAAGAATTTAATGGCCGCAGGCATCCGTGGAGAAAATATTACCACTATTTATAACGGCATTGATTTTACAGACGAAAAATCGACTCCGGTGCCGAGAGCAAAACTCGGGGCGGACGAGGATGACGTCCTGTTTGTTATGGTTGCACGCCTGCATCCGATTAAAGGCCATGAAATCGTATTGGAAGCTCTTCAAAAGCTGGAAAATCCAAACGTGAAAGTGCTTTTTGTCGGGGACGGCCCGATTCGAAGCGAGTTGGAACAAGCCGTCAGCCGGCGGGGGCTTTCTGGACAAGTCCGCTTTCTCGGCTTTCGGAAAGATGTGGAAGAGATTTATGCGGCGTCGGATGCGGCTCTATTGGCCTCCTACAGCGAAAGTTTTCCTTTGGCGTTGCTAGAAGCAGCCAATCAGCATTTGCCCGTCATTACGACCGATGTGGGTGGAGTAAATGAATTAATCATGAACGGAAAAACCGGATGGATTGTGCCGACAGGCGATGCCGATCTTTATAGGCAAGCAATGGAGGAAGCGGTTGTCCGCAAGCAAAAAGGAGAGTTGGCGAAGATGGGGGATGACCTTTACCGCTATGCATCCCAACATTTTTCCTTGACGAAATTGTATGAAATGATCCGAAATACATATGAACGTTTGCTGTCCTAGCAGTCGAAAGTTACATGCTGATCGTGCATAGAGCGTATGGATATGGTACGAGGGGTACGAGGGTCTGATCCCTGCATGCTTTTATGAATGGATCGGGGGATAAACATTGTTGTTCTCCTGTATTTTGGCACGGGGATCCGGCCTTTTCCAGTTGAAGCAAAGCTCCTTCAAAATCCAAAAATGTATCAGGAAGGAAGATCGTGAGAAGAGGGATCCCAATTCCCTATAATGGACCATGTGATCAACACACATTCCATTGTGTCGTTGACGACCATCTTAGGAATCATTTATAATCGGAAAAGTAGTGTCTGCAAGTATTGTGTTTTTCCTTAATATTTCGACAAACTGAGTATGTCGAAAAAATAGAGTAAAAGGAAGGTTCAAATAGATGGCTGGTTTTCGAGAGAAGTATCTATACATCCTTGTCATGGCTTTATTTGTTTTGGCGGCGCTCTTTTTTCCCAACAAAATGATCGGTTTGGCCGTTTCTCTCATAGTGGCTGCGATGGCGTTTATTCGGCCTAAAGAAGGTTTATTGTTTTTGCTCATCTATTTTCCGACACGGGTGTTTTTAATAGAGATCAGTCCTTCCTTGAAAATAGCGGGGGACTTCATCGCAATCGCTGCTTTTTTAAGAATGGTTTGGGATCAACGGAACGATTGGAAAAGGATGTTCCAATTTTCGCTGTTTGAATGGGGATTCTTTTTGTTCATTCTGACAGGCTGCGTGGCCGCTCTCATAACGGGCGTTTCCGTGGGCGCTATTATTTTCCAAGTTCGGGCGTTTGTGATTACATACTTGATTTTTTACACAGTGAAGCGGCTGTCGATTGAAAAAGAAGATATTCACCGCTTTTTATGGATTACTTTTACTATGTCTATGATTCTCTCTATTCAAGGAATTGTCGAAAAAGTATCATTGCGGACGATGTTGATGCCGGAAACTTGGGTGGAGCGTTATATTTCTCCGACGAACCGGCAGCGCATTTACGGGTTGATCAACAATCCGAACGTTTTGGCGGTTTACTTAACGATCGCTTTTATCTGCACTCTCTATTTATCAAACCTTGTTACTAAACGAACGAAATGGTTTCTCCTTATTTGCTCTGTTGTGATGATGGGCGTTTGGACATTGACTTATTCAAGAGGAACGGCTATTGGGCTTGCCGTCGGCTTGATCACCTATTTCGCATTGTCGAGAAATTGGAAAACCGTTGTGAAAGCTTTGCTGATCATCGTATTGAGTGTATTAGCGATTAATATTCCTGTGACGAAAGCAACGGCATTGGTTCAGAATATGAACTTGTTGAAAGAAAGGCCGATTGCTGCTCCCGATCAGCAAGGAGATGAATCGCACGCAGAAAAACGGCTGAAAGAGACGTTTGAAGGAAGCACGATCGAGCAAAGCAAAAATACCGGCCGCTTGTTCATTGTCAGAAAGGGTCTGCAAGTATTTAAAGATCATCCTGTTATTGGATCTGGATTTTCGACATTCGGCGATTCAGCGTCCAAATCGTATTCATCGCCCATTTATAAACATTATGGGATCCAATTTAATATCTATTCGGATAATCAGTATATCCAAATTATTGCCCAAACAGGGGTGCTTGGTGTTCTTGGCTTTGCCGTTTTCCTAGTGGGAATGCTCGTCTTCCTTTGGAAAAACAGACATGCGGCTTCCCCTTATGCAAGCGTGCTAATGGCGATATTAATGGCTGTTTATGTCTGCGGGCTGCTTTATAATATTTGGGAAGACAAAACATTTACTGCCTATTACTTTATGATGCTTGGTGGTATTGCTTCAATGGCGTCAGGAACTTTTGATCGTACCGTAAAACTTAAATGAGAAACGTAGAGCAAAGGTTTTTGTGAAAATAAGGAGAGTAATGGGGCTAGACAGCCTGCTCTCCTTTTTTGTTTGTCCTCATACAAGTTCTAGGTTTTAGCGAAGTTCGATTTGCCACTTCTGTTTTCTTCCAGTGCAAAGGAGGCCACTTTTCTCTTTTTCCGTATCGCTTGCATTCCTATTTTCTGCTAAACTCTTATATGTAGGTGGATAAGCGAATTACCAAAGTCTTTTGAGCATTCCGTTTTTCTTTCGAATGTACACTCGTTTGTCCATATCTGCCTAAAGGAGAGAATGGTGATAGTAGAGGCACTTGGATAAAGTGCTGCTCTTAATGATGAACCGCGCGGCACGGGTGAATGAACTTTTTTTCTTTTTCAAGCAAGAAGAAGGAGAATACTTCTTGAATGCTCAGGCATCATTTGGCGATCCGTGCAGTATCAAGGTAATGATGAAATGAAAGATTCACTTGATTGATAAATACGAGGAGGTAAATCATGAAAATTTTACTCGCCACAGCTTATGATTATCCTCATGCGGGAGGGCTGTCCACTCATGTGACGACCTTGAAAGCAGGACTTGAGGAGCTTGGCCATCAAGTGGACATCCTTTCCTTTTCGGATGTGCCTGCATGGAAGCGGAAAGCGCTGGCGCAAGGACCGAGCTTCTTATTAAATAAGCTAAAAAAAGGGAAAGGGATTGTATGGTCTCATAAGATGAGGAGAAAGTTTCTTTATGGGCTGATCGAAGCCAATAAACAAAAAGGATATGACCTTATTAATGCCCAAGATCCTTTTACTGTATTAGCCGCATTGGCGACAGGCATTCCGACAGTGGCCACTGTTCACGGCTATATGACGTTTGAGTCCATCAGCAAGGGATCGTTGCTGGAAAACAGTCCGGAAGAAGAATACATGAAGGATATTGAAGTACAAGCCTATCGGGGTGCGCGCAAAGTGATCACGGTTGATCTGCGCTTGAAGGAGTATGTCAAAGAAGTTTCCGGAATCGACGCTACCTCAGTGCGGAATTTCATTGATATTCATCAATTTAAGCCGAATAAAGAGAAAAAACAGGAGTTTAGAAAGAAATACGGCTTGCCGGCTGACGACCACATTTTATTTGTGCCTCGCCGGCTGACAAGAAAAAATGGGGTTATTTATCCAGCCTTGGCGCTTCCTGAAGTATTGAAAGAATTTCCTCATACAAAGCTGATATATGCCGGAAGCGGAGAAGCGTTGGATGAATTGAAAGAGATTGTGGAAGAAAACCATTTGAATGATCATGTAGTATTTTTAGGAGCCATTCCGCACGATCAAATTAAGGAGTTTTATGCTCTTTCCGATGTCGTGTTAGTTCCGAGCGTCCACTCTGCAGGGGTAGAAGAGGCTACTTCCATTTCTGCTTTGGAGGCAATGGGCTCTGGCTCTCCTCTTATTGCCAGTGCGGTTGGCGGTTTGAAAGAAATTGTCAACCACCAAGAAGACGGATTGCTTGTAGAGGAGAAAAACATCGAGGAATTAGTAGAGTCTATTATTTACTTATTCCAACATCCTGAAAAAGGAGAAGAATTCGCAGCCAAAGCCCGTCAAAAAATCGAATCGGAATACTCCCATATCTCCGCAGCAAAAAAATATGAATCGGTTTATTTAAAAGCTCTTTAAGAATCGGATTCATTGATAATAGCTAGCAAAGTCCGCAGGCAGGCTCCTTCATTGTGGAGGGGCCCGCCTGCTTTTATGAACGAATCGATTTTATCCAACGTAAAATCAAAATCAAGGATTCACTAGATTTCAAACAGGCATTATGAAAGAAAACTCCTCAATGTTTATTTGTGCAGAAAATTGCGAAAAAATTTTTCGTGGAGGATGGCTATAGAAACGAGAATTTTCACAATATAAGATTTTTGTCCTTGAAAAAAAGAAAAAAATGAAATAATTTTTAACAAAAATTACCCTATTTGTTATATGATAGTATTATAAGCTGGCATGAGGTGAAAATAGAATGCTGTTTTGGCCAAAAAGTAGGGTTGTATTCAGATTGGCAGGCTGCTGAAATAAGCACAGACTTTTTTCCTTTAATGATATTGATGTTGCGGCAAAGAGCGGCAAAGCAGGATGCCGGCTAGTGTTGGTTGAACACTTTTGTCTTTTTTACAAATATGTCAGAGCATTTCGGCTCGTATAGAAGATCTATAGTTCAAAAATCGTGCTTCCATACATTACAGTTTCAAAGAAAGTGGTGAGTGATTCTGAGAGTATTTGGAAAAAATCGTTTACCTTGGAAAGAGAAAGCTCAAAATCTCCATGTTGATTTGAAAATTGATCAGCCGCAAGTTTTGCAAAAAATGAAAATGATCCATTTTACGGAAGAAGACTTGAAGATTATTCATAGCATTCAGCCTATAATCGAGCAAAATATCGATGAACTGGTTAAAGATTTTTATGATCGGGTATTGGAAGTACCGAACTTAAAAGCAATGATCGAGCAGCATAGCAGTGTCGAACGCTTGAGAAAGACGTTGAAAGAACATGTTCTAAAAATGTTTGAAGGCAAAATGGATGAAGAATTTTTGAATCGCCGGATTGCGGTGGCAAAAGTCCATTTTCGGATAGGGCTGCAGCCGTCTTGGTATATGGGAGCCTTTCAAAATTTGCAAAATAGCTTTTTGCATATTGTCCATCAATATGTGGAATCTAAAGAAGACATCGAGACAGTCATGGGTGCTGTGATGAAAATCCTGAGTTTGGAACAACAATTGGTGTTGGAAGCATACGATAAAGAAAATGAGCAATATCAGCGTGAAAATGAATACAATCGCGTCAAGCAAGAACTTAAATCGCGAATTACTGAGATCAGCTCGCAGCTTGTGGAACTAGCCGAAGAAACAAATGCAGCGGTAGAAAGCCTTGTGGCCAACAGTGATCAGATGGACCGCTTAGTGTTAAAAAGCGAAGAACGCTCTTCTTTGGCGAAGTCCCATTCAGAGCAAGGAACTGCACAATTGTCCAAATTGGTCGCCAAAATGAATCAAATTGCTAAAGACACAGACAAAGTAGATGAAATGGTCACACAATTGGTGAACTCGTTTCATGATATTTCCGATGTGATCCACCATGTACAGGAGATTGCCGATCAAACCAATTTGTTAGCGCTTAATTCTGCGATTGAAGCAGCCCGGGCCGGTGAGCACGGACGAGGATTCAGTATTGTTTCCAAAGAGATTCGAACTCTTTCTGAACAAACAAAGCAATTAGTTTCCAAGGTGGAATCCATTATTTCCAATTCAAACGGATACATAAAAAATGTATTAACGGCTTTGGAAAATGTCCAATATGCTGTGGATGAAGGGGAAAAAGCGTCAAGCGAGACAAATGCAGCGTTTGGCCAAATTTCTGAAGTGTTGTCTGAAAATTCCCGAGGTATAACAGAAGTGAAAAAACAAATGGCTACTTTAGTCGAAACGATAAAAGGAATTGATCAAGCAACATACGGCGTGTTTAAATCTGCTGAGCATCTTAATAAAGAAGCACAAAAAATGTAAAAAATAGTGCATCCTGTTAGATGACTTAAAAAAGCTGCTTTGTGAAGGCCTTGGCACGATGAAAAGGAGAGCCCTTCTTGAAGAAAGGTTCTCCTTTTTGGCTATTGTTGTTTTGTTTTTTCTTCAGATAATCTGTGATTTTTTTTGTATTGATGGAGGATAAGGGCATGTTGTTGGCTGCCGACTATTTCAGCTGCTTTATTCGCATCGACTGTTGGCTGCTGAATGGTGGAAAGCTTAAATAGCAATATTCGTTTGACTGCTTCGTCAATGCGTGATGGCTTCACTTCTCCCTTTTGGACCGCCTTTATAATCCCGTTCCGTTATACACTTCCAATTGGAGCTCATACTCATGGCAGACAAAGAGAAAAACTGCACTTGCTCTATTTGAAAGCGAAACGCAATGGATCGAGAGGCAGTTATTTCTTATTGGCAAACGGTCGATTAAAAAACTTCTGCGGCGGGAAGAGTATAGGATTGTAGAACATGGATAATGGAGAGTGATGAGAATGAATGGCAAGAAATTAGCAATGACAACGGCGGTTTTGGGAGCTGCCTATTTGCTTCGCAATAAAGATTCCCGCCAAAAGCTCATGCGTCAGTTTCAAGGGCTTATTCCCAACTCTGAAAAACGGCCATAATGCTCGATAAAAGAGAACTCTTCCATTGATTGGGAAGGGTTCTTTTTATTTGTCCTAAATTAAAGGGCACAGCAACGGAAAGAAAGTCAAGTGAATGATTGTATAGCTGGTAAAAACTCTCCTGTTTTTTGAGGATCATCACTAGGTTAAAAACAAGAACTATTGGCGGTAAAAATACACTACATTTGCTTCTTATGTTATAAAAGTTAACAATAAGACTAATTTCAGTACAGATTTTTCGGATTTTTTTTATTTTTTAGTCTTGATTCAATGGAAATAACGTATTATGATAATAATACAAACATAATATGATAGAAAATATAACATAAAAAAGGGGAGATGGGAAATGGATATCGCCACATCAGCATTTATGTTTGTTGCTACACTGCTTGTTTGGATGATGACACCCGGAATTGCGTTGTTTTACGGCGGAATGGTAAAAAGCAAGAATGTTTTAAGTACAACGATGCAAAGCTTCAGCTCTATAGCCATTATTTCGATCGTATGGATTTTAGCAGGATATTCACTTGCCTTTTCCACTGGAGGGAACTCTCTTATCGGAAATTTGGATTGGGCGGGTCTAAAAGGAGTCTCTTTTAAGCCGAACCCGGATTATAGTCCCGATATTCCGCATAATCTTTTTATGATGTTTCAGCTCACATTTGCTATTTTAACAGTAGCGATCATCACAGGAGCTTTCGCGGAAAGGATGCGCTTCTCTTCTTACCTTGTATTCATTACTTTTTGGTCTTTGCTTGTTTATTCACCTGTCGCCCATTGGGTATGGGGCGTCGGCGGCTGGCTTCGCGAATTAGGTGTTCTTGATTTCGCAGGCGGGAATGTGGTCCACATTTCTTCCGGCGTCACAGGCCTTGTGCTGGCTATTGTATTAGGCAAACGAAAAGATGCGCTGAATACGACACCGCATAACTTGCCGCTTACCATTATGGGCGGAGCGCTCGTTTGGCTCGGCTGGTACGGTTTTAATGTTGGCAGTGCCTTGACCCTTAACGATGTAGCCATGATTGCTTTTATTAATACGAATACAGCGGCAGCTGCCGGCATTATCGGATGGGTAGTAGTGGAATGGCTTGTGAATAAAAAGCCAACGATGCTCGGAGCCGTTTCTGGCGCCATTGCTGGACTCGTGGCCATCACGCCGGCTTGCGGATTCGTAACTCCGTACGCTTCCATCATCATAGGACTTGTTGGAGGAGCCCTTTGTTTCTGGGGAGTTTCTTCATTAAAGGCAAAGTTAGGTTATGATGATGCTCTTGATGCATTCGGCTTACACGGAATCGGCGGTACTTGGGGAGGAATTGCTACTGGTTTGTTTTCCACTGTTTCGGTTAACTCAGCGGGGGCAAACGGATTATTTTACGGAGGCGCCAGCTTGCTTTGGAAGCAGCTTGTGGCTATTGGCGCAACATATGTATTTGTTGCACTTGTTTCTTTTATCCTTATTAAGGCAATCGGTATGTTCTTGCCGATTCGGGTGAACGAGGAAGAAGAAACGGTTGGGCTGGATATTACCATTCACGGCGAAAAGGCGTATCACGATTAATTGATAGGGGTGTGACGTTATGAGTGACGTATTGACGAAAATCGAAATCATTACCCGTCCTACCAAATTTGGGGAGCTAAGACAGGCGTTGTCCAAGATAGGTATCAGCGGCATTACCGTAACAAATGCGCTTGGGTGTGGATTTCAAAAAGGGTTTACCGAGCTGTACCGCGGCAAGAAAAAAGAAGTTGACATGCACGAACGAATTAAAGTAGAAATTGTCGTATGCGAGGTGCCTGTCCAACAAGTCGTAGATATAGCCAGAAGTGTTTTGAATACCGGCAAACCAGGCGATGGAAAAATTTTCATCTACGAATTGGCCGACGCCATCAAAATACGAACAGGAGACAGAGGATGCGCCGCACTCAACTAAAGGGGCCAGACCCCTTCATTGAGGAGACGCTGCATTTAACTAAAGGGGTCTGGCCCCTTTAAAGAGAAACAGGGACCGGATTTGTATTTCCGGTCCCTGTTTGATTATTTTTGTGAAAGGATTCTAGCACCGGATACAAAATACGGTTTCCAATATTTTGTTCCGAGGGGCTGGATTTTTACGCCTTTGCTTGTTGCGGCGATAAATTGATTTTTTCCTGCATAAATGCCGACGAAAGAAACTTTTTTGCCGTCCAGTTTAAAGAATACAAGATCGCCAGGTTGAAGGTGATTATAGTCTACCTTTTGACCTTGTTTAAATTGATCGGCCACTGTGCGAGGTAATTTCACTTTTGCTGATTTTAAGTATACATATTGTACAAAACCAGATGCATCAAAGCCTTTTTCGGTTGTACCACCGTACTTATAAGGTTTTCCAACCAGTGTTTTGGCGTAAGCCGCGACCTTGTCCCCCTTCACAGGAGCTGCAGCTTCTGCTTGGCTTGACAGCGGCGCCAATAGAAAAGCTGCGGCCAGTGTCAAAGCGGCTGCAAGAGAAAACGCCCATTTAGATCTTGGAAAAACTGTAATCATCGTTATATTCACCCTCCTTAGGAAAAGATATACTCTAACGAATTTCATTATATTAATCTATTTACAAAATTGCAATATAAATGTAATAAAAGTAATAATACGAGTAATAATACGAGCAAAACATTCCTTAATACCCTCTTGTGCCATTTCTTGTTCGTTTTAATCCTTTATCATGAGTGGAAGAATCAAATAATGCAAGAAGAATAGAGGTCCCAAGAGAAGCTGTCATTCATAAAACGAAAATTGAAATGTATGACAATAAAAAATCAAAATGGTTAAACTTCAATCTTCAGGAATAATTCCTTTTTCTACCTTTCTATTCATTGACGAAGCAACACCATTCCCATTATTATAAAGTTATTATGAATAATGATTCTTACAGTATCCTAATAAAGGGGAAGAGTCGATGAACAAAATTATTCACTTTGTCTTGAAGAACAAATTGGCAGTATGGCTCATGACCATCATCGTGACTGCAGCAGGTCTGTATGCTGGACTTACGATGAAACTAGAAACGATTCCGAATATTAACACGCCTATTTTAACGGTAACGACGGCTTATCCAGGCGCGACTCCGGAAGAAGTGGCTGAAAAGGTAACAAAACCGATCGAACAGGCGCTTCAAAATTTAGATGGGGTGACAGTTGTCAGTTCTTCTTCCTTTGCAAATGCATCGTCTGTTCAAGTGGAATATGCTTATGAGAAAAATATGGACGATGCCGAGAGAGAGGCGGAAAAAGCCCTTTCTGATGTACAGCTTCCTGATGGTGTGAAAAAACCTGACATTAGCCGGCTGAGCATCAATGAATTTCCTATTCTTTCATTAAGCTTATCAAGCGATAAAGAATCATTGTCGCAGTTGACGAAAAAGGTCCAAGAAGATATTGTGCCAAAGCTTGAAAGAATCGACGGAGTTGCGAAGGTGCAAATAAGCGGACAACAAGTAGATGAAGTCCATATCGCTTTTAACCAAGAAAAACTGAAAAAGTACGGCTTGGACGAAGAATCCGTTCAAAACTTTATGAAAGGCTCCAATGTCTCTCTTCCTCTAGGATTATACACATTTCATAACAGCGAAAAATCTGTCAAGGTAGATGGAAGTATTGCTACAATAAAAGATTTGAAAGACATGGAAATCCCGGTTGGACTATCGGCAGGAACATCTATGGGAGCCGGACAATCTTCCCAATTTCAGCCAGGTTCGAGTCCATCCCAAGGCGGATTGCAAAGCGCTGGGCAGCAAACAACCGCAGTCCAAGGATCACAGCAAGGAAGTGGCTATCCATCAGCCGGTATTCCGACCGTGAAATTATCGGATATAGCTGATATCAAGCTAGTCGGAAAAACGGAATCTTTTTCCCGCACAAACGGGAAAGAGTCGATCGGGCTGGAAATTGTGAAAGCGGCCGATGCCAATACGGTGGATGTGGCGAATGCTGTAAAAGATAAAATGAATGAAATCAAAGGGAAAAACAAAGATCTTCATGTCATTACGGCAATGGATCAAGCCAAGCCTATAGAAGAGTCAGTTCATACAATGCTCAATAAAGCTATTTTCGGTGCTGTCTTTGCCATGCTTATTATTCTCTTGTTCTTAAGAAATATAAAATCGACGCTCATTGCCGTTATTTCCATCCCGCTGTCGCTTGTCATTTCATTGTTTCTTTTGAAACAAATGAATATCACACTCAACATGATGACTCTTGGAGCGATGACAGTGGCTATTGGACGGGTAGTGGATGATTCGATCGTTGTCATTGAAAATATTTACCGGAGAATGTCCTTAAAAGAAGAAATATTGAAAGGAAATGAGCTAATCCGGGAAGCAACGAAAGAGATGTTTATTCCTATCATGTCATCCACCATTGTGACGATTGCGGTATTTCTGCCTCTCGCTCTTGTTAAAGGAATGATTGGCGAGCTGTTTTTGCCGTTTGCATTGGCGATTGTGTTCTCGCTGCTCGCTTCTTTGCTTGTCGCTATTACGATCGTGCCAATGATGGCGAGCATTTTGTTTAAAAAAGGGATTGTTCAACCACAAAAGCTCAAGACCGGAGAATCTAATAAACTGGCTTCCTACTATAAACGTGTATTAAATTGGGTGTTAAATCATAAGCTTATTTCATAAGGAACGGCCGTTTTGCTATTGGTTGGAAGTTTGTGCTTGATCCCGGCCATCGGTGTCAGCTTCCTTCCAAATATGGGGGACAAAATAGTGGTAGCCACCTACACGCCAGCCCCGGGTGAAACGTTTGCAGACGTCAAAAAAGTGTCGCTTAAGGCAGAGGATTATTTGCGCGGTCGAAAAGGAGCGGAAATCGTTCAGTTCTCAGTGGGCAGCGATAATCCGATGAATCCAGGACAAAGCAACAGTGCCATTTTCTTTGTTCAATACGACAAAGACACAAAAAATTTTGATAAAGAACCAGATCGAGTGATGAAACACCTGCAAACTTTAGGTGGTAAAGGGGAATGGAGCAACCAAGACTTTTCAGCGAGCGCAGGCAATAATGAAGTAACGGTGTATGTTTACGGAAATGATATGAAAGAGATTGCCCCTGTAGTCGATCAAATAGAAAAGAAAATGAAAGAGCAAGGGGATTTTAAAGACGTGGAGGCAAGTACAGCTAAAACGTACGATGAATATGTGCTCGCAGTAAACCAAGAAAAATTAAGTCAATTAGGGCTGACAGCCAGCCAAATTGCGATGGCTCTAAATCAACAGAGCGATCAGCCGGCTTTAACTACTGTTAAAGAAAAGGGTCAAGAGCTCAATGTTTATGTGGAAAACAACAAGAAAAACTATCCATCTGTTCAAGATTTAACGAATCAAACAGTACCGTCGCCGCTCGGAATGGACGTTCCAATCAACAAAATCGTCGATGTGAAAGAAGGAAAAACATCCGATACGGTCACGCGCCGTGATGGACGCTATTCTGTTCAGGTGACTGGAAAAGTGAAAGAGGATGATATCTCTAAAGCTTCCATGAATCTGCAAAAAGAACTTGATCAAATTCATCACCCGTCAAGCATTGATATTTCAATGGGCGGTGTGACAGAAGATGTAAAAGAATCGTTTACGAAGCTTGGATTGGCGATGGCAGCGGCGATTGCGATTGTCTATCTTGTTCTTGTCATCACTTTTGGTCAAGGTTGGGCGCCGTTTGTCATTTTATTCTCGCTGCCTTTTGCGATCATTGGCGCTTTAGTGGCATTGTTCATTGCGGGACAAACGATCAGTGTTTCTACAATGATCGGTGCGCTGATGCTGATCGGAATTGTAGTAACGAACGCC
>JADBKC010000235.1 GCA_014896555.1 Caryophanales bacterium
CGGAAGGTTTTAAAGGGTTCATTCACGAATCCCAAAGAGAAAAAGAACCTAGGCTCGGTGAAAAAGTAGAAGGGCGAATCATCGATGTCAAAGTTGACGGGAGCATCAATGTATCACTGCTGGGGAGAAAGCAGGAAAAGCTGGATGAAGATGCAGAACGGATTTTTGCATTCCTTCAATCCCGGAACGGGGCGATGCCTTATTCCGATAAGAGCATACCGGAAGACATTATGGAACGGTTCAATTTGAGCAAAGGGGCATTTAAAAGGGCTCTCGGTCGACTTATGAAAGACGGAAAGATTTATCAAGAAGAAGGTTGGACATATATAAAAAAATAGGAAAAATGCTAAGGTTTACGGATTTTGATCTATGTAAAGGGAAGATTTTGAGCTGTTCATTTGAAATATGAGCCTTTATTTTAAAATATGAGCCTTCATTCTTATATATGAGCTGTCGTTCCAGGATATGAGCCTTCATTCTTATATATGAGCCGTCCATTATTTCTATGAACTTTCATTCCATTATAAAAACCGGGCCAAAGCCCGGTATTCTTATCATAGATGGTCAGTCTTTTTTGAGTATTGGTTTTTTCCTGCTTTCCGGTTTTTCTCGCGAAGCATGTTTTTTTCATGCCTAAGTGCTTGGTTGTCTTTGGCCTTTTTATCATTATCAGAAGTATGCGGCATAAAAATACCCCTTTCAGTAAATTTAGGTGCCTGTGACCTTATTGTTTACATGACTGAAAGGAGTATGTATGAACGAAATGAATTATGGCAATTGATTTAAAAAGAAGACCGCAATCGTACCCGGACCTGTATGAGCCCCGATCGCTGCTCCGATCGAGGTGATTTCAATACGTTTCGGGTTGAATTCCTGTTCGATTATGTTTTTCATTTCTTGAGCGGTTGCTTCGTCGTCAGCGTGGCTGATTCCAATTACTTGACTGCTCAAGTCGGTTCCGCGCTCTTTCATCAATTCAATGATGCGCCGTAGCAATTTCTTTTTCCCGCGGATTTTTTCGATAGGAATTAGTTTGCCGTCTTCAACATCTAAGAGCGGTTTAATGTTAAGCAATCCTCCTAAAAAAGCGGATGCTTTGGAAACCCGGCCCCCCTTTGCTAAATACTCAAGGTCTTCGACTGTAAAAAGGTGTTCCATATGTTCACAGCGGAAGCGGACATCCTTAAGGATCTCTTCTTTTGCTGCACCGCTTTTCGCTAAACGCGCCGCTTCGATTACGACAAGACCAAGCCCGAGCGAGGCGCATTTTGAATCAACAATTGTTAAATTGAAATCGGAGTACTGCTCTTTTACTTGTTCAAGGATCATGACAGCCGTCTGATATGTTCCTGAAAGTTCGGACGAAAAAGCGATGTATATTCCATCTTCGTTCGCTTCGGCCATTTTTGTAAAAAGTTCCTCAAATTCATGAGGAGAAGCTTGCGAAGTTTTTGGAACTTTTCCTTCTCTGATTGCATCATAAACCGTTTTTGGTTCAATCGTTTTGAGATCTTCATATTCTTGTCCATCTAAATGTACATTGAGAGGAATTAACACAGCCTGATGCTCGCTGTAAAATTCTAATGGCAAATCGCATGCACTGTCTGCTATTATTTTCACTGACATGTCTTCACCTGCTTTCTTTCCAAATTACGTTTTAAGTTTATCGGTTTCGCTATAAAAAAACAATAAATAGTAGCAAAACAGGGTGGTAAAGAAATAAGAGGGGTTCTATATGTCAGGTTTAATGAAAGAGCAATCAAGTTTTCATTTATACAAAAAAGGAGGGGTTCTCATGGTTTGGCTGCAAACGAGAAAAACAATTGTCGTGCTATTTGGCGCATTATTAAATGCCGTTGCA
>JADBKC010000236.1 GCA_014896555.1 Caryophanales bacterium
TACAATGAGGTTCTGAAAGTTAGATCACTTTTGTTGATGACAGGAAAGAATCACCTAGGGAAAAGTTTACTTTTTTTTAGAGAGGGGATGTTAGAACGTTGAATTCTACAATTGAAACAATCTTGGCTCATCGATCTGTAAGAAAGTTTAAGAAGCAGCCGCTAACGACTGAACAGATCGAAACGATTGTCCGCTGTGCTCAATCAGCCGCCACTTCCAGTTTCATTCAGGCGTACACGATTATTGGGGTCACAGACTTGGATAAAAAACAAAAATTGGCTGAACTATCCGGAAATCAGCCTTATGTAGCGGAAAATGGCCATTTCTTTGTATTTTGCGCCGATCTTTATCGCCATGAGGTTATTGGTGAAATCGAAGGCGGCGATGTTATTCCTTCGCTTGAAAGCACTGAGAAATTTATGGTTAGTTTAATTGACACGGCATTGGCGGCGCAAAACGCTGCGATTGCTGCAGAATCAATGGGGCTCGGAATTTGCTATATTGGCGGAATCCGCAACCATCTCGAAGAAGTAAAAACACTTTTGCAAATTCCTGAAAGGGTGATCCCGCTATTTGGAATGGCAGCTGGCTATCCAGATCAGGAAACAGGGAAAAAGCCGCGTCTCCCGCTTCATCATGTGTACCAGGAAAATATTTATAATAGCGATAAAGAAAAGATTCAAAAAGATTTAGAAGAATATAACAGAATCGTCGCAAACTATTATAAAGAAAGAACGGGAGGCGTTCGAGAAGATACTTGGACGGGCCAAATGTCCAATATGCTTTCCAGAAGAGTCAGAATGTATATGAAAGAATTTGTGGAAAAACAAAAAATGGATTTGCGCTAGGAAAGTTCCCCATTCTGTTGGATGATCATCTTGCCTTTCGGCGCAACTTATATCAGGGTGCCGTATTGATTGTGAAATGGCACCCTTATTCAATGATCACCAAAAAATACCGATTAATACGATAGCCCCTAGAACAAAACCGCCGATTTGACCAATGATAGCAGGATTAAGAACAGGTTTGTTTTGATTTTCCCTCCATACAGCAACCTCGTTTTGAAGCTGCTCCACTTGTTCTGAGAGCTTTTGGACAGTGTGGTTCAAATCATCGATGATTTGCTCAAGGTTTTTTTGTTCTTCAGTCATCATATTCCCTCCTTTATTAAAAAAATATTCTGAATAATTATTGGTAAAAAAGCTGAGCGTACAAACCGCCCAACCGCATGTTCTGCTACGTTTCTAGTTGTATGGAAGGGATCAAAACCCCTTGATTATTTTTTATTGACCCCTGGCTTGTCATTGTAGCCGGCAGTGAAAATAGCGGTAAGAAACGAGAGGATAACCACCATAATAAGCAGAAATTTCATAAAATTATAACTCCTCCTTTATGAACGTTCTGACGATTTAACGATATTATATCGTAAAGAATTGGAAAAGTGAATGCGCTTAAAAAATAAGAGAGGGAATTTGGCAGAGAGACGGAAACATCATTTGAAGCGACAACGATTTTGTGTTTTGGCATGTTTAAATATCCGACGGCATAGATTATATTAATCGTTCTCTCAACAAGGACAGGGGGATGTTTATATTGGATATTTTAAAAAAGATTGAGCAATTTCGGGAGAAGGAAGAAAAGCTGAAATGGGAAGGCACATTTGCTGAGTATTTAGAGATCGTGAAGGAAAAGCCGTGGGTCGCTCAGTCAGCCCATTCAAGAGTGTATCATATGATAAAAGATGCGGGTTTCGAAGAAGTTGGGGGAAGAAAGAGATATAAATTTTTCAGCAATGAATTATTTGGGCTGGAGGAAGCGCTGGAACGATTAGTAGAAGAAT
>JADBKC010000075.1 GCA_014896555.1 Caryophanales bacterium
GATTCAAGGCAGCAGCATGCATCGCTACATCTTTTGCAAGACTTTCATCTGTTGTTCCGCTGAGAAGAGTCAGAACGCCGATTCGGCCGCCCATATGCAAGTATTCTCCAAATACTTCATTTTCACCTTTCGTTTTTAATTCAAAACGACGAAGAGTCAGTTTTTCGCCGATTTTGGCAATGGCTTGATTAATATATTCGCTGACTTTTGTACCGTTTTCCATTGTTTGGTCAAGAGCTTCTTCGACTGTTTTCGGCTCATTTTTCAAAATGTGTTGAGCTAATTCTTTTACCAGATTTTGGAAACTTTCATTTTTCGCTACGAAATCCGTTTCGGAGTTGACTTCCAAAATAACGGCTTTATTTCCTTCGCTTAATAGATAAGCTGTTCCTTCAGCTGCCACACGGTCAGCTTTTTTGGCAGCCTTGGCCATTCCTTTTTCACGAAGATAATCAATCGCTTTTTCCATATCGCCATTCGTTTCTGTCAGCGCTTTTTTGCAATCCATCATGCCAGCGCCCGTTTTTTCACGTAATTCTTTTACCATTTGCGCAGTAATTGCCATCTTTTTTCCTCCTTAAGATTATATGTACTAAGCCGCAATAGCCGAAACAGCCATTTTAGCTCTTGATTTTATCATAAAATTTCTTAAAAAAAGGTGATAAGGGCCTTCCCTCTTATCACCTTTTTATTTTTATCTTGATTGACGCTTTGAGTTTATTCAGCAGCAACTTCTGCCGTTTCAGAAACTTCAGCTGTTTCTTCCCCTTGTTTTGCTTCTAAAATAGCATCAGCCATTTTCGAAGTCAAAAGTTTAACAGCGCGAATCGCGTCGTCATTTGCAGGAATAACATAATCAATTTCATCTGGATCACAGTTCGTATCGACAATGCCGATAATCGGAATATTTAATTTCCGCGCTTCTGCTACTGCGATACGTTCTTTGCGCGGATCAATCACAAACAAAGCATCAGGAAGTTCTTTCATTTCTTTAATGCCGCCAAGAAATTTCACCAGTCGTTCATGTTCTTTTTTCAGTTGAACGACTTCTTTTTTAGGCAATACATTGAATGTGCCGTCTTCTTCCATTTTTTCAATGTCTTTTAAGCGTTGAACGCGTTTTTGAATCGTTTGGAAGTTGGTTAAGGTTCCTCCAAGCCAGCGATGATTAACATAAAACATTCCAGATCGTTCTGCTTCTTCTTTGACTGATTCTTGTGCTTGTTTTTTCGTACCAACAAAAAGAACTTTTCCGCCGTCAGCAGCCAATTCTTTTACGAATTGATAAGCTTCTTCTACTTTCTTCACGGTTTTTTGAAGATCGATAATATAGATGCCGTTGCGTTCTTGGAAAATGTATTTTTTCATTTTCGGATTCCAACGGCGTGTTTGGTGTCCAAAATGCACACCAGCTTCTAATAATTGTTTCATAGAAATAACTGACATTTTTTCTTTCCTCCTATGGTTATTATCCTCCGCCCTCATCATATTTAAACAGAGACTGAAAAATCAGCACCCACTGTTTAAATCCGAGAACGTGTGTATTCACACCAAAAGTTACTATATCATAATCAATTCTAACTATCAAGCTTATCATTGCTCATTTGCCCGAAATTTTAAAAGCAGTTGTATTTCTGTCGTACCTTTATTTAATTTATGCGCAATTTCTTCAATTGTTAAACCCTTTTTTTGTAAAAATAATACATTTTCATATAAGTCATCTTCCATCCAATCCGATATGTCCATCTCATTTCTGGATTCATTCGTCTGAACGATCGACTGTTCTTGCTGCTGATATTTTTTCAACGCTTCTATTTTCGATACAATAGGCTGTTTAGGCTGATTCAGTTTTTGCTCGTCCTGATTCGGCTGAATCTCGAGACTTCCATTATTATATGTATGATGCGTCTGTTCAACTTCTATGGACGATATTTTTTTTAGAAATGCTTCATTTTCCTCTTTCATTTGAAGAAGATAGGTTGATAACATTTCTTCCGTATCTTGAATCATTTTTTCTTGCTCCTCTTTTAAGCCGAAAAGGCGGTTTTGTCTCATATAAAGGAGCACCACAGCAAAAAGAATGATAACATTAAAAATGATGGATATGAAAAACAAAAAAGTTGACACCATGATTCCCACCTGAATTTAGATTCTTTTAGCAGCGAAAATGAATGCCGCTTACTTTTTTTAGCTTGTTCCGCAATTTAAAAAGAGCTTTCGAATGGATCTGTGAAATTCGTGAAGTGGAAAGATTCAGAATCTCTCCAATTTCAGTCAATGTTAACTCCTCCTGATAAAATAGGCTCAGCACTAATTTTTCTTTCTCAGACAATCCCGCAACTTCACGGGATAACTCTTGAATTAATTCTTCTTTGACAACCTGCTCTTCAGGTATAGCTGCTCGGTCATCTTTTAGATCGTAACCTTTACCATCCATTTCTTCTTGATCTTTTATTTGATCGTCCATTGATAATATGTTGGCCGTATAATATTCCGCCATGATTTGTTGAAGTTCCTCTACGCTCATGTCTAGTTCGTTTGCGACTTCTTCCGCTGTGACATGTCTTAAAAATTGCTGCTCTAATTCTTCGATTTTGGCTTCGATTTTTTTCGCTTTTTCCCTCGTCCCTCTTGGAAGCCAGTCCTCTTTTCTGAGCCCATCTAATATCGCTCCCCTAATACGAAAAGAAGCGTATGTATCAAACTTTAAATCTCTAGACGGATCAAATTTTGTCAACGCATCCACCAAGCCTAAAAATCCGAGGCTTTTCAGTTCATCCCGGCTTACATTTTTCGGCATGTGAACAGAGAGGCGCTGAACATGATAACTGACAAGCGGAGTATATCGTTTGACAAGCAAATCCCCGGCATCCGGATCTCTTGATGTAAGCCATAAATCCCACCATTTTTTCTCCTCTACAAGTTGTACTTCTATCATGATTCTCCTCCTCGAATGTTTCCCAGGGAAGTTTGTGATTCATAACGAGGCTGATATTCGGTTTCGTACAACCATCTTTTGTTTGCCTGAATAAATCCGGTAAAAATAGCAGAAAATAGATGATCTTTATTGCGACGGATGTGTTTTCGAAACAAACAACAGTCGAGCAAAGCAAAAGAAAAATCGTCTATTGCTCTTTGAGACAGTATCCAAGTATACGATATGATAATATATCTAAAATTCTACTATTTTTTCGATCAGAAGTTTCCTTTTCCCGCCATACACATAATAACGAACCCTTTCGTCGCCCCTACACTTCGCTTAAAGACGGGCTACTTTCGAAAAATGTTAAATGATGGACACGCCTTTATTCACCGTTCTAATTTCCAAAAGGCCAGTGGAAGGATCAAACTCAATGGTTCTTCCATTGTTTCCGCCAATGTCCTCGGCTACGATGGGAATATGTTCTCTGTTCAATTGTTTTTTCACTGCCTCGACATTTCTCGGTCCAATTCTCATTATTTCATTTTTGGACGAGAATTGGAACATTTGTGCTCCTCCGGCAATTTTTGCTTTTAATCGTCTACGCAGCGCACCTTCGTTGATTATCATATCCGTTAATTGGGGAATAGCTGTATCAGCAAATTTGGCTTTATTGAATATTTCCGTCTTGGCAAGCGAAGAATCCGGCAGCATAATATGAGCCAACCCGCCAATTTTTGTTTTTTCATCAAATATGACAATTCCAACGCAAGAGCCTAAACCAGCCGTTCGAATTCGATCGGGTGGGCGCACCACATTTAGATCAGCGATACCTACTTTAATGACTTTTACCGTCTCATTCATCTAGAGGCACTCCTAATGCATCCAAAACTGTCCAAAATGAATTTGGGTCAGGCAAGAGAAAAAAATGGCCTTTTACGGAATCAGAGGCTTTTCCCTCAGCTTCTTTCAAAGTCGTGTCTATAAAAATGGCATAATCGCTGTATTGGGATATTTCAAACAATCCATCACTCATTACGGCTCCCACCATATCAATGGCCAAGGCGGGTACGGACGGAAAAACATGCAGACCCGTAAAATCTCCCAAAGCAGACAAATACGAACCGGACAAAATATTTCCTAATTCTTGAAGCGCCGATAAAGCCATTTCCGAATAGGGCGGATGGTCAAAAGAAAAAGATTGGTCGCCAGTCAGCTTTTGTATAAAAAGTGCTGCCTGTTCCAGCTGGAGGACGAAAAACATGCTTCCTTCAATATCTCCTTCAATCCGCAAAAAAACGCTTGCTACAATGTTGTCCGGTCCGCCAGCCATTTCCATCACATCATCAAAGTGAAGAATTTGTACAGTGGGAACCACCATATTTATTTTTTTATTCATCAAAGTGGACAATGCAGTGGCTGCATGGCCCGCCCCAATATTTCCGATTTCCTTGAACGTGTCTAAATGAGCGTTTTGTATCCGATCTAAGCAACTCATCAGCTTTCATCCTTATTTTTCCAAAATTTTTTCAAGACTTAATAAAATAAGAAGCCTGTTTTCCCATTTGGCAACACCCGTGATATATTCTGCTTCAATTTCCCCTACCATTTCAGGCTGGGGTTCGATGAAGTCTTCGGAAATATCTAACACATCATTTGCTCCGTCGACAATGAACCCTACTTCCATTTCATTAAGCGTCGCCACAATTATTCTTGTACCATCATCAAACTCTTTTTCGGGAAGCCCAAATCGTGTTCTTAAATCAATGATCGGGGTGACCACTCCCCTTAAATTGATCACACCTTTGATAAACGGGACCGTCTTAGGGACTCGAGTAATAGGCATCAATCTTTCGATGGATCGGACTTGATGGATGGGCAGCGCATATTCGTTGTCGCCTAATTGAAAGGCAATAACCTTCAAAACAGAAGGTGCTGCGATTTCGCTCATTTTTTTCTCCCCTTTCTAATTTACTTTCACTATTTTATAAGTGCGTTACAATCAATAATTAATGCTACTTGACCGTCTCCTAAAATAGTCGCTCCGGATATGGCAAATACGTTTGTCAGATAATTCCCGAGACTTTTCAATACCACTTCTTGCTGTCCAATAAAAGAATCCACGACCAAGGCCGCCATTTTGTCTCCTTTTCGGACGATGACAACTGACAAGTAATCATCTTCTGCCTCTTCTTTCGGTACCTCGAAGAGCTTTTCCAAAAAGAGAAGAGGCACGACTTTCCCTCTAAAATCAATGACTTTTTTACTATGCGCACTTAAGATGTCTTCTTTTTTAATAATGGCTGTTTCGATGATGGAGGACAACGGGATGGCATATTTTTCATTTCCTACTTCGATCAGCATGACTGAAATAATAGAGAGTGTCAGCGGCAGCTGAATAGAAAAGACGGAACCTTTGCCTTCAACTGAGTTGATATTGATGGATCCGCCAATCGATTCAATCGTTGCCTTTACTACATCAAGTCCCACACCTCTTCCAGAAATATCCGTAATACGGTCGGCTGTCGAAAAACCGGATTCCATAATGAGGCCAAATACTTCACTGTCCGTTAAATTCTCCGCTTCCTCTTTAGATACAATTCCTTTATCAATGGCTTTATTTAATACTTTCTCACGATTGATTCCTGCTCCATCATCCTCCACTTCAATGAAAACATGGTTTCCGCTAGTATAGGCTTTTAACTTTACTGTACCTTCTTCCGGTTTCCCCTTCGCTTTTCTTTCTTCTTTCGTTTCAATTCCATGATCGACAGCATTTCTAAGCAAATGGACAAGCGGATCGCCGATTTCATCTATTACGGTTCGGTCCAGCTCCGTTTCCGCCCCGATGATTTCTAAATTAATTTGTTTATCTAATTCACGGGCTAGTTGACGAACCATCCGCGGGAAACGATTAAACACCGTTTCAACCGGAATCATCCGCATATTTAAAATAATATTTTGCAAGTCTCCGGAAATTCTGGACATCCGTTCCACTGTTTCAGTCAATTCAATGTGATTTAAGTCACGGGAGATTTGCTCAAGTCGTCCACGGTCAATCACCAGTTCTTCAAATAAATTCATCAAGCTGTCCAAACGTTCGATGTTGACACGAATCGTTTTATTGGAAACATTTTTGGATTTTCTTTGTTTGCCTCCATCAGCATGATGATCGTTCGCATTTTTTTCTGCAGACGCCTTTTTCTTTTCCTCTTTGTCGGAATGATCTGTTTCTTTTGAATGGTCGCTGGCTTGCTTTGGAGAATCTGAAAAAGGCTGAACGGCCACTTTTTCTACTTCTGAAACTTTCATCACTTTCTTTTCAATCTCAGAAGCTTCGTCTTTTGTTACTATCGTTACCGTAAATTGATGATCGAAATCCTCTTCTTCCAACTCTTCTACCGCAGGAAAGGATTTAATAATTTCTCCGCATTTTTCAAGAACTTCAAAAATCATATAAACCCGTGCTGCTTTTAATAGGCAGTCTTCCTTTAACGTAACCGTCACTTCGTAACAGGAAAATCCCTGTTCTTTAGACTGATGAATGACAGCTGATTCAAATTCGTCATATTGTAAAGAATTCCCTTCATTTGAATGACTCGATTGCACTTCTGAATGACTCTCTTGCACTTTGCTTTTCTCCGTTTTTTCGACGTTCGATCCGTTTTCAATCGCTTTCAGCCGTGCCACTATCTCCTCTACATTTCTTTTGCCATCTCCACCAGAAGCAATATCTTGAATCATGGCCTCCAAATCATCCACCGAAGCAAAGACAACATCTAATACGTCTGTTGTAACTTTTATTTTATGGTTGCGGATGGCATCCAGAACATTTTCCATTTTATGAGTGAGGTTTGCTAAATCTTCAAATCCCATTGTGGCGGACATTCCTTTTAAAGTATGGGCAGACCGGAATACCTCATTGACGATCTCCATATCTTCAGGTTTTTTTTCAAGCTCAAGAAGATTTTCATTAATAGCTTGCAAATGCTCTTTGCTTTCTTCTATGAATATTTCAAGATATTGAGTCGTTTCCATCTGTTCCACCTCTTCCTAAGGCAAATATTTTAAGATTGTTTGAGCAATATCATGAATCGGTTTCACTTCATCGATGACATTCGCTTCAATTGCAGATTTTGGCATTCCAAATACAACGCATGAGTCTTTAGACTCAGCGATGGTATGTACATTGCCTTTTTCTTTTAATTTTATCAGACCGTAAGTCCCATCTGAACCCATTCCAGTTAAAATAACGGCAATTTTTTTATAAAATTCCAATTTGCTGGCTGATTCAAAAAGAACATCTACAGAAGGCTTGTGACCATTCATTCGAGGAGATTGATCAAGCGAGATGGCAAGAGATCTTCCTACCTCCTTGATTTTCATATGAAAATTCCCGGGGGCAATATAGGCGACTCCTTTTTTCAACAGCTCACCGTCTTCTGCTTCTTTAACGTAGATGTGCGACAGTTGGTTCAAACGATCAGCCAAGGATTTTGTAAATCCTTTAGGCATGTGTTGAACAATGAGAATAGGCGCTCCAATTTCCTTTGGCAGTTGCGGCAGCACTTCTTGAAGCGCTCTCGGTCCGCCTGTGGAAGTTCCAATTAGCACTAAACTTTTTGCATATTCTTTCATTCCCCGATGGTTTAACTCCGATTCCCTATTGGACGTCATTAGGCCGCGATCCGTCTTGTCTTTATGGACCCGCACGTTCCTTTTCGTTCCCTTTTTTACCTTTGAAGCCAGTAAAAGTTTCGAGATCAATTCATTTTTTACCTCATCGAGATCCAGCGAAATCGGTCCGGACGGCTTTGCCACAAAATCAAAAGCTCCAATTTCAAGGGCTTTAATCGCATTTTCTGTTCCTTCCTTCGTCGTACTCGACAGCATTACAACCGGCAGCTGATAATGGCTCATCATCCATTTTAACGCTTCAAGTCCGTTCATGACTGGCATTTCAATGTCCATCGTGACGACATCCGGCCATAATTTTTCTATTTTCTCTATGGCGTCTTTGCCATTTCTAGCTGTCCCGACCACTTCCAATTCGGGATTCTCGGAAATAAAGTCCGAGATCACTTTTCTCATAAATGCGGAATCATCTACTATGAGTACTTTCTTTTTATCCATCTCCAACACTGCCTTTCCAAAAAAACTGTCGAAGCTTCCCGATAAAACGCCCCTTTTGGATGGTTCCCATTGCGTTCGATTGGGAGAGATAAATTTCCACGATCGATTTTAATGAGCGGGAAATACTGGCATGAGGATTGTATAAAAAGAAAGGCGTCTGGCTCGCGACTGCTTTCTTTACCATTTTATCTTCAGGTAATATTCCGAGCTTCGAAACCTCTTTATGCAAAAATTTCTCCATGGCCATTGATATACGTTTGAGCGTTGCTTGTCCTTCTTCATTGGATTCAGCACGATTGCAAATCAAATAAAAATGTTTGTCTTGATCTCTCATTTGAATATATTTCATCATAGAATACGCATCTGTCACAGCAGTCGGTTCAGGGGTCGTGATCACCATTAAATCATCAACAGACATCAAAAGCTCTAGGCTTTCTTTTGATGCCCCTGCCCCCATATCAAAAAGAATATAGTCATATTCCCACTGCAATTTCTGAACGGAATCGATCCAACGTTGAAAATCTTGCCGAGACCATTCAAGAAGACGCCCAAGACCTGAACCGCCAAATATGTAGGAAAAGCCCCCTGGACCGGAAATGATCAAATCTTTCAACTCATATTCGTTTTCAATAAAGTCTACAATCGACCGATCCGCGCTTATACCCGATAAGATATGAATATTCGCCATGCCTATATCCAAATCAAACAATAAAACTTTTTTTCCTAACTGCGCCAAAATGACAGCTATATTCACAGAAATATTGGACTTCCCCACGCCCCCTTTACCGCTGATCACGGCAGCCGTTTTAGCGGGTGACTGATGCAATTCTCTCAATTTCAGCCTTAATCCTTCTGCTTGGTCTTTCATGAGCTTACTCCTTCAATATTTCTTTCAAAATCATGTCAGGATTGCCAATCAATAAGTCGTCTGGAACGTTTTGTCCATTTGCCAAGAATCCGACTTTTTTCCGATACTTGCAAACAAGATTAAATAATGAGCCTTTACGCTTTGTTTCATCTAATTTTGTAAATATAAATTGATCAAATGGAAGGTCTTGAAATTTTTCTATTATTTCTTCCAAGTCTTCTGCTTTTGAAGTAAGAGCCAACACAAGATATGTCTCCATCTCTTCACGAACCGGAATGATTTCTTTTAATTGGTTGATATACTGATTTTCCCGGTAATTTCGTCCCGCCGTGTCAATCAAAACGAGGTCATAATCCGAAAATTTTTGAGTCGCATTTTCAAAATCAGTGGGATTATAAACAACCTCTACAGGCACATTCAGCAAATTGGCATACGTTTTTAATTGTTCAATCGCGGCAATTCGGAAAGTATCGGTGGTGATAAAGGCAATTTTTTTCTTGTATTCCAGCACGGCTTTTGCCGCCAATTTCGCCAACGTAGTCGTTTTTCCCACGCCGGTAGGCCCGACAACATTGATATATTTTTTAGCAAATAGCGGGTGGTCGGTTTGAACTGATTGAAGTTTTCTTTTTAAGTAATCAATGACTCGTTTGCGTATTTCTGTTTCGCTCACTTCGCCCTTGGATTCAATATAAAACACATATAGCTCATCCCCGATGGTTCGCAAATGGTCGGATCCGATTTCTTTTTGCTCCAATTCTGAAAGAATGGAATAAATCAATTCCGGGTATTTGAAACGATCCTTTTTTGATGTCAAAAGAGCGATCATCGACTTTAATTCTTCTAATTCCTGTTTGAGCTGTTGATTTTCACCGTGGTCAGCTTGCTTTTGCCGTTCTGAAACATGGAGAGGCACTTTTGGCTGTTCCGCTTCCATCATTTCCAGTTCAGGATCCACAGCGGCAATCACTTCAAACTGTTTCTTTTTAAAAAAACCGAGAAAGCCTCCACCGTACGTAATCTTGGAATTCAGAATAACAGCGTGCTCGCCTAACTCCTTTCTAATTTTTTTCATGGCTTCTGGCATGGAAGGAGCTATAAATTTCTTCACTTTCATTCGATGGTCACCACCCCGACGCTTTGTACTTCCACATTTGGTTCAAGTTCGTTGAAAGATAGAATGGGTAATCGTGGAAAATATCTTTCCAACAGCTGCCTCACAAACATTCGAATAGCAGGAGAACATAAAATGACCGGCATTTGCTGCATGATAGAAACTTCTTCTACTTTTTTTGAAACGGCTTCTATTAATTTTTGCGAATTGGCAGGGTCAATTGATAAATAATTTCCATGCTCCGTTTGTTGAACACTATCTGCAATCAATTTTTCCACCTGTGCTGACAAAGTGACGACTTTTATGGCTCCTTCATTGACATATTGATTGGTAATTTGCCGCGATAGAGCTTGACGAACATACTCGGTCAACAAATCGGTGTCGGATGTTAACTTGCCGTAATCGGCCAGCGTTTCAAAAATGATCGGCAGATTACGTATCGAAATATTTTCTTTTAACAGTTTTGCCAACACTTTTTGTATGTCTCCAACGGATAAAGGATTCGGTGTTACTTCTTCAACAAGAACAGGATACGTTTCTTTCATATGGTCTATCAATTGCTGCGTTTCTTGTCTTCCCAGCAAATCATGGGCATTTGCTTTTAGTACTTCCGTTAAATGAGTGGAAACCACACTTGGCGGGTCGACGACGGTATATCCTTGCATTTCTGCCTGGTCTTTGACTTCTTCTGTTATCCATTTGGCAGGGAGTCCGAATGAAGGCTCTATCGTATCAATGCCTTCAATTGAATCCTCTTCTTCGCCTGAATTCATAGCCAAATAGTGATCAAGAAACAGCTCTCCTTTTGCCACTTCATTTCCTTTGATTTTTATTCTGTACTCATTCGGCGCTAGTTGAATATTATCTCTGATGCGCACAACTGGAAGAATAATTCCTAATTCCATAGCCAGCTGCCTGCGGATCATGACAATCCGATCAAGCAAGTCGCCTCCTTGGTTTGCATCAGCAAGAGGGATGAGGCCATAGCCAAATTCAAATTCAATCGGGTCAATATTTAATAAATTGACAACATTTTCAGGACGCCGCAATTCTTCTGCTTCGTTCTCTTCTTGCACTTCTTCCGTTTCCACTGGTTCATCTGGTACTTTTTGAAGCCTATATCCACCAAATGCAAGTAAAGCCGCAACTGGAATTGTCAGCAAATCATTAATAGGCGTGGCGATTCCAAGCAAAAAAATGGTACCGGCCGTTACATACAGCATTTTAGGATAGGCCAACAGCTGAGACATCACATCTTCGCCAAGATTCCCGTTTGAAGCTGTTCGAGTGACAACGATGCCAGTAGCGGTGGAAATTAATAATGCCGGGATCTGGCTAACAATTCCATCCCCCACTGTCAACAATGAATAATGATTAGCCGCATCTGAAAACGCCATTCCTTGCTGGACCATGCCAATGACCATTCCAAAAATCAAGTTGATGATGACGATAATAATGCCGGCGATTGCATCGCCTTTCACAAATTTAGTCGCCCCATCCATCGCTCCATAAAAATCTGCTTCCTTTGAAATATTTTCGCGTCTTTCCCGCGCTTCCTGCTCGGATATCATCCCTGCATTTAAATCCGCATCAATAGCCATCTGTTTACCCGGCATGGCATCTAAAGTAAAACGAGCTGCTACTTCTGAAACACGTTCTGCTCCTCTTGTGATGACAACAAATTGAATAATGATCAATATGAGGAACACGACTAAACCAACAACCAAATTTCCGCCCACAACGAACGTTCCAAATGTTTCAACAACCCCTCCTGCCTCCCCTTTACTTAAAATCGAACGCGTTGTCGACACATTTAAACCTAATCGAAATAAGGTCAATAAAAGCAGCAAAGATGGAAAAACGGAAAATTGGAGCGCTTCTTTCATATTCATAGTTGTCAACAGCACTAATAGTGCTAGAGATATATTCAGGATAATCAAAAAGCTTAATAGCCATGAAGGAAAAGGAATAATGAGCATAGCGACGATTAAAATAACTCCTAGTAACACCGAAAAATCTCTTACCTTCATGATGTTCTCTCCCAACTTTCAATCAAACCTACACTTTATTTTTTAATCGGTACACATACGCCAAAATTTCAGCGACAGCTTTAAAAAATTCTTCTGGTATTCTCTCTCCAATTTCCACCTGGGTATATAAAGCCCTTGCCAACGGGCGGTTTTCAACCGTTTCAACATGATTTTCTTTGGCGATTGCCTTGATCTTTTGTGCGAGATAATCAGCCCCTTTAGCGACTACAACGGGCGCATCCATCTTCTCCTCTTCATATTTCAGTGCAACAGCAAAATGAGTTGGGTTAGTAATGACTACGTCTGCGTTCGGCACTTCTTGCATCATTCTTCTCATGGCCATTTCCCGTTGTCTTTGCTTAATCCGTGATTTTATTTGCGGGTCCCCTTCAGAGTTTTTATATTCATCTTTAATGTCTTGTTTTGACATGCGAATGCTTTTTTCAAAGTCATATTTTTGATAAAGATAATCAAACAATGCCAAGATCAATAGAGCGATAGAAGCAGAAATTCCCATTTGCACTGTTAACGTTCCAATTGTTTTCAATGAATCAGACATTGATTTAAAAGATAGATTAAGCACTTTATCCATATTCATCCACAAAATCACAAATGTCACGGTTCCGACAATCGAAACTTTTAAAATGGACTTCAGTAATTCTACTAACGCCCTGATCGAAAAAATCCTTTGAAATCCTTTCAATGGATCGATTTTTTCCAGCTTGGGTACTAATGTCTCCGTCGTAAACAAAAACCCAACCTGCAAATAATTGGCGGCTAAAGTTCCGACCAAAGAGACGAGAAGAAAAGGCCCAACCAAATACGCAAAATCTTTTAATACATCTAAGACGATGGATTTTAAATTTCCTTCTGTTATGGGCATGAGCATATAATCTTGAAAAGAGCGTGAAAAGAGCCGCCTCACAATATTGCCAAGAAAAGAAGAAGCGATATAAAGCGAGGAAAAAACAGCCAACAGATTGATTGCCGTAACGACCTCTTGGCTTTTAGCGACTTGACCTTTCTTCTTCGCTTCTTCCCTTCAG
>JADBKC010000237.1 GCA_014896555.1 Caryophanales bacterium
TGATGTGCAAGAAATTTACCACAACTATCAAGAGGCTTAACAAGATGAGTCCATCCCTTATATATCAAGGGTTTCAGCGGTTTTAGTTTAATTCAAAATGTAAAAAAATCATTCGGATTTATTGAGGGGATCAACAACAAGATAAAAGTCATTAAACGAATGTCATATGGCATTCGGAATTTTAAGAGACTAAGAAATAAAGCTTTATGTTCACTCATCTAGTCAACTACAAAAAAGGGGGCACTTCGATAAGTGTACCCCAACAATTGACATAGAGCCTTTTTTATTTTGCAAACTGCTAAACTTTTATCTTGCATAATGCGCTACTTTTATTTTGCACTAAACACCTCGAAATTATTCAAAAAAATAGGATGCCCATTTAGGCATCCTTTTTAAATTAACTTATTAATTGCAGAAACAGCTTCATAAACAAAATAACCTGAAAAACCGATCAATACTATACCGGCAACAATGGAGCTTGCTTTTATCATTGAACGATTCATTACCTTCCTCGTAGTCGAAACAATGGTCAATAACCCAATATCGTGCAGTAAAATTCCAGTTAATACACCAGCCCCAATAATAATAAATTTGATTGGATTCGCCATATCATAAGAGTTGGTAAGAACCGATCCGAATACGCTTAGCCAAAACACTATGTTTCCTGGAGATATTGCAACAAGAAAACCATTTCGATATGAAGAAAACCAAGATTTTGTTGGCTTTTCATCAGGCAATGTAATATCATGATCTGCATTTTTTATAGAATCATAACCAATTAACAACAAAAATACTGCACCAACAATCCACATCGGAATTTGAATATACGGTTGCTTCAAAATGGAGGCTAATCCGAAATAAAATGCTGCAATCAGAGTTACATCAATCGTCATACCTCCCAATCCAACAGCCCAACCATGCAAAAAGCCATTCTTGAGACCTTGCTTGATCATTTCGACAGAAATAGCTCCAATTGGCATGGCAATTGAAATTCCTACAATAACATAAGTAAGATACAACGCCATAAAACTACACACACCTTTATAAATTTAGTAAGTAAAACTTCTATGATGTACAAATCAATAATTCTGACTATTAAGATTTAGGATGAAATGGGCACACTCCTATTCTTGGATTATTGTCATCAGTGATTATATACTGTTTCCATTCTCTGCTGTTTTCGTCCCCATATTTACCTAAATCTGGATGGGACGGAAGGTTTTCTATTGATTCTACTTTTGACCGAATTAAATTAACAGCTTTTGAAGTAATATCGGCAAAAATTCTTCTAGGTTGAAAGATTAATATGAGACTTTTTCCCGTGTTCCTAGTAATTCTATTTTTATATGCTGGCATATTAACTGATACAAAAATAGGTTCTCCATCAAAACAGAATTCCCAGAGTGGATCATCTGGATTAGTTGGAATATTTGAGGGCCATTCTTTTTTATCATGTCTATTCAAGTATTTTAAAATATTCCAAAAATATTCTTCATAATAATCAAATGATTGCTCTGGAGTTTCGGGCTGCACAAAAACAACTAGGGCAAGTTTATTATGCTCATTTTCTCTTGATAATGTCAAGAATTTCCTTAACACATCAGGCAGAGGACTTAAATCATGATTTTCTATGTAAAAATATCTTAAGTCACCTTTTCTTTCAGAAGCAGTTCCAAAATGACATGGGAAATTGCTATCAGAAACGACTTTTTCCCAATAAGAATATTCATTTTTTAACCATTCTGGTATATTATCGTCTCTTTTAAGATCTTCTTTGGTTAACATTGAACTGGCTTGCAATATTTTTCTGCTCAACTCTCCTCAACTCCCTACT
>JADBKC010000076.1 GCA_014896555.1 Caryophanales bacterium
CATGCAAGAAGTGGAGCAAGCTTGCTTGAAAAAAGGGATGCTTTTTTTACTGGATGACGGTCTTTTAAAAGCAAAGTCAGGGTTGACGACTGTTCGTGAAGTTTTGCAAGCAACCATGAGCTAATGAAAAGCAATATGGTATGAAAGGAAAGGGAAAGGGACTTGAAACAACAACTAGAAAATTTGTTAAGATCTGCTTTTGAGCTGGGTGCTTCGGATATTCATTTAACCGTTGGGGTTCCGCCTGTAATGAGAATCAATGGCGAACTCAAAAAACAAGGGGAGACGACACTGAAACCAGAGGATACGGAAAACATGGCCAAAGCGATTATTCCTGATTCGATGTGGGAAAGGTTCAAAAAACAAGGAGAGTTGGATTTTTCCTATGGAATTCCAGGGGTATCTCGTTTTCGTGTCAATGCTTATCATCAACGTTCCTGTGTCGGTTTAGCCATTCGTGTCATTCCGAGAGACATTCCAACATTTGAAGAGCTGAGACTTCCAGCTGTGTTTCGGGATTTTGCCTTATTGCCTCAAGGACTTGTATTGGTGACGGGTCCAACCGGAAGCGGTAAATCGACCACTTTGGCGGCTATGATTGATGAGATGAATCGTACGGTCAAAAAACATATTATTACATTGGAAGATCCGATCGAATATTTACATAAACACGGGACATGCATTATTAATCAAAGAGAGGTCGGTTTTGATACTGGATCTTTTGCAAGCGCGTTGCGAGCCTGTCTCCGACAAGATCCCGATGTGATATTAGTAGGAGAAATGCGCGATCTTGAAACGATTTCGACTGCGATCACAGCAGCTGAAACAGGCCATTTAGTCTTGGCGACGTTGCATACAACCGATGCACCGACGACGATTGATCGAATCATTGATGTTTTTCCTCCGGGCCAGCAAGGACAAGTTAGAATCCAGCTGGCGTCAGAGCTGAAAGCCATTATTTCTCAGCGTTTATTTCGTAATCAAAAAAGCAATGGGCGAATCGCCGCTTTTGAAATTTTAATTAATAATCCGGCTGTACGAAATTTAATCCGCAATGAGAAAATTCATCAAATTAGAAGTGTTATGCAGACAAGCAAACATATTGGCATGCAGACGATGCAAATGTCTGTTCAATCGTTGCTGAATCAAAATCTTATTTCATTGGAAGATGCCAAACCTTATATGATAGATGGTGGTTATTGATGGCGGTTTTTCAGTATAGCGGCCGTAATCGCAAAGGGGAAAAAGTGAAAGGAACGGTGAAAGCAGATACTCGCAGCAAAGCGGTGCAAAAGTTGAAAGAAAAAGGAATTGCTGTTGCCGCGCTGGAAGAGATGACCGGTCTGCTTTACCGTGAAATCCATATTCTCTCCAAAAAGGTCAAATACAAAGATTTAGTGATTTATATTCGTCAATTTGCGACGCTTATAAAAGCAGGGATCAGTGTTGTGGAAGCAACGAAAATTTTATCAGAACAAACAGATAATCGGCTGTTGAAAGAGGCTCTTGTCGAGGTGGAAGAAGAGATTCGTTCGGGTATCGCTTATTCTGAGGCTGCCCAAAAATTTCCGAATATTTTTCCGCCCATTTTTATAAATATGGTGAAAGCAGGAGAAGTCAGTGGGCAGTTGGATGAAATTTTAGACCGGCTGGCGACTTATTTCGAAAAACAATACGAAACAAGACAAAAAGTGAAATCGGCCATGGCTTATCCGTTGGTGATTCTCTTCATTGCTATTATGGTAGTCTTTTTTATGTTTATTTATGTTGTGCCCATGTTTGAAGACATGTTTGCTTCTCTTGGAGCCGATCTACCGTTGATTACAAGATTGATGTTAATGATCAGCCATGTTTTAACGGCATATGGCTGGCTTATTTCATTGATCGTGATCGCGTGCTCGCTTTTATTCTGGCTATGGATGCGTTCACCGAGGGGCAATTATTTGCTAGATTATATGAAACTTAAAATTCCAGTATTCGGCAAAATCATTCAAAAATCGGCGATTGCTCGGATGGCGAGAACATTAAGCTCATTGTTTTCCGCTTCAGTTCCGATTCTTGACTCCTTAACCATTGTTGAACGTGTGGTGGACAATCAAGTCATTGCCAATGTGCTTGAGCTGTCAAAAGAATCATTGGAGGAAGGAAAATCGATAGCTGAACCGATGATTGGACATTGGGCTTTTCCGCCTTTTGTCACAAGAATGATGATTTTAGGCGAAAACTCCGGGACATTAGAATATATGCTGGAAAAAGTGGCGGATTTTTATGAGTCTGAAGTTGAACAAGCAACCGAACAAGTGAAAACCTTAATCGAGCCAATGCTCATCGTTTTTTTGGCAGTCGCAGTTGGCGTCATCATTTTATCCATTTACGTACCTATTTTTCGTATTTATCAAGGCTTTTAGAGGAGTTGATAGAGTTCTTCATAGAGATCCGATTAAAAGAAAATTCATACTTTTATCTTAAAAAAGTTTAGTGACTTTCTACCTAAAAAACGTATAATAGAGTTGTAGAATTTGGAGTGATGAAGAGTCATTTGTATTTGGGCACTTGAATGACTTGGAGCGAGTAGTGCAACCTCCCATTTTCGATTTTCCTAATAAAAATGGTATTTGAGAGGAGTTGGGGGCGATCGTTTGAACACGAAATGATGGCTCAAGTTTCTAGTTTTTCATTCAGAAAAAGAAGAATTATTAGGAAAGAGGGAGTGCTATGAAAAAGTTACAAAATGTCATTAAGAATCAAAAAGGTATGACGCTGATTGAATTATTAGCTGTTGTTGTCATTCTTGCCATTATCGCAGCGGTTGCTGTACCAAGCGTCGGGAAAATTATCGATAACAGCAAAGACGATTCAAATCGATCTAATGCCTTGTTAATTATTAATGCTGCTAAATTGGCCATTGCGGATGATGAAAACAGTACAGTATCGTTGAAAATAAAAAGTGCAAATGGTGCCACTCTTCAAGAGTTAGTGGATGCCGGCTATTTAGATGCGATTCCAAAAGATCCATATAATAAATCGCAAGCCTATGCTAGTGGTAGTTATGTAAAAAAGGATAATACAGGATACTCCGTTCGATTAGTAACTAGTAAAGGTACTTTTACAGGAACTGAAAGTGAGATCAACTCGGGCAAATTCACATCCAATGAATAAGGAATGACAATTTCTAGGTCTGGGGTCTGGATCCTATCCAGACCTGATCCTTATTTTCACTTGCCTTCCTGAATTGATGATTCCTATTCTATGATACAATGTGGAGAAAACGGTATCTCTCTCTTAAGTGATGATCGTTTTAGCAATGATCATGGCGTTTTTTCGCTTAAGTGAGTATTTGCTATACAGCAAGGAATGAGAGGATCTGGAATGAATACGTTTTGGATTTTTTATTTTGCCATAATAGGTCTTGTGTTTGGTTCCTTTTATAATGTTGTAGGATTGCGCGTGCCAAACCATGAATCGATTGTTTTTCCAAGCTCACATTGTCCGCATTGCCATCACAAACTGCGCTGGTTTGAAAATATCCCTTTGTTTTCATTTTTCTTTCTTAAGGGCAAGTGTCGGTCGTGCAAAAGAAACATCTCATGGATCTATCCCATTTTTGAAGCCATCACGGGTGTGCTATTTGCTTTTTCCTTTTATCAATTTGGATGGAGCATGGAGCTAGTCATTGCTTGTTTGTTTTCATCCTTGCTTGTGATCATTACCGTTGCGGATTTAGCCTATATGGTGATTCCTGATAAGATTTTGCTGCCGTTTATGATTCTTTTTATTGTCATTCGATTCCTTTCGCCAACCGTACCGTGGTGGAGTTCATGGGCGGGTGCTGCGATTGGATTTGGGCTTCTTTTTCTCATTGCTGTTGTGACGAATGGGGCAATGGGCGGAGGAGATATTAAGCTGTACTTTGTCATTGGTTTGATTTTAGGATTGGAAAAGACTCTATTATCTTTTTTTCTAGCTTGCTTATTCGGATCCTTATTTGGATTGGTTCTCCTATTGAAAGGAAAATTTAAAAAAGGGAAACCGGTTCCTTTTGGCCCGTTTATTGCTGCTGGTGCCATTCTTGCCTTTTTTTATGGACAAGATATGATGGATTTCTACATAAAAACCATGTGGAGTTAAGGAGATCATGGAATGAAGTCCTATACATATGGAAAACAAAAAAAACTACAAATGGTCATTACGGAAGATTATTTACGATTACTGGTGACAAAAAAAAATGCCATTCTCTCATTCAATCAAAAAGCGTTGCCAGAAGGATTGATATCGGGTGGAATGATTGAGGATGAAGATAGCTTGCTTTTAATGATTGAGGAACAATTAAGTGAATACAGCGCCAAAAAGCTGCCTGTCTTTCTTTGCCTTCCGGACGGGCATACTTTTTTGCGGAAAGTGGCCATTCCTGAAGATGTTCCGAGTGATCAAATCAAAGGATATCTTTATATGGCGGCCAATGATTCCATTCCGCTTCCTTTTGAAGATCCGATTATTGAAACGGTAGAATGGAAAGATGAGAATAAAAATGGGCGGGAAGCATTGATGATTGCAGCGCGGGAGGCGATTGTAAACCAGTACGCCCGTTTATTGGAAAAACTAAAATTAAAGCCGAGGGTGATGGATTTATCTATTTTATCATTGTATCGTCTGTATTACCATTTGAATCGGGTCCGTCCAGATGACCATATGTTGCTGCTGCAAATCCATTACTCATATGTACAATTATCGATTTTTGAACAGCATCAGCCGATTTATGTCCACTATGTAAACTTGCCTGCAAATAGAGAAGCGTATATCAACCGCTCACATATGGATTATGAATATTATATGCTGGAAGGAATTGAAGATTTGCTCGATGAATATATTCGCATCATTGTTCAGGAAATAAGCCGATTGCAGAATTTTTATGAATTCACCATCATGCAAGGAGAAAAGCGATTGAATAAAATCGTCGTAGCGGGGGACCATCCTTATTTACAAACCATTTCCGAAGTTTTGCAAGAACAAATGGAAATGGAGATCGATGATGCATTGACTGTGCCGTTATTTCAAAATAAAGAAAATATCAATATTCCGCCTGCTTTTTTTGATTGTATTGGATTAGCCCTCCGCCCTAAAGAATGAGCATCAGAAGGTGATTATATGCTAGTAGAAATTAATTTTATTGAAAAAAAGAAAAAACCTTCCTATCTCGGGATTGGCCTTGTTGTTTTGCTCGTTCTTTTCATTTTTTTGTTTGTTTTTCTTCTCATCTATGGCCATTCGTTGCAAAAACAAGAAGCCGAGCTGCAAGAGAATGTGGATTTTGCCGCAAAGCTGCAAGCTGCGAAAATGAAAGCAAACCATCAAAATCCTAAAATCGAATCCTTTCATCAATACGAAACAGCTGTGAAATGGGCGCAAAATCAATCCATTGAAACGACAAAAATATTGAAAGAACTCACAAAAAAATTGCCAGAGAGAGGATATCTAATAGTATTTTCACTGACAAATGATCACGAAGCAGATATGATCGTTCAATTTGATACAAAAAGCGAGATTGCTTATTATTTGAAACGACTCAATGAAATATCATGGATTAAGAAAGCGACGTTAAAGAATTTTGCAGTCCCATTTCAAACAAATAATGCAGCCAATAATACGGACAATAACACTACTTTAAATTCAACAATGGATCCAACAACGTTGCCGCGTTATCAAGCAGAGTATAGTTTGCAGCTGAAAACGAATGAATTAAAGAACTATTCAGAAAAGGATGAATAGGCATGAACAAACAAGTAAAAATGTTGATCCCGCTAATTCTTGTGATCCTTTTCTGTTTTTTAGACATTTTTTATTATTGGAAGACAATCATCCCCGCTAAAAAACAGATTGCCGCCCTTTCTTCGCAAATGGCTCATGTCAATGATTCATCGGAAAAGGTTCAATTTCAATCTGAAAAACAATTATCAGCAGACGATTTGAAAAAAGTCTACCAATGGCAAACATTGCTGCCTTGGGATGATTCAGTTGACCAATTTATTTTGGATTTGCAAAAGGCTGAAGCATCATCAGGCTGTACCATAATTCAATACGATCTGGCAGAAGACTCTAACTCGCAAACCGATTCCACTGCTGATGCCAATCAAGCGAATCAGGCGGCTGGTATAAACTCCAATACAACCAATTACGGTACAAACGAAAGTACGAGTACAACGAATGCCGATTCAAAGCCGTCAAAAAACAACACTTCTTTGCCACCCGGTGTTAAACAAGAAAAAGTCAATTTAGTCGTACAAGCGTCAACGTATCCTGAGATTTATCAGTTTTTAAAAACATTGGAGCAAATGGATCGTGTCAATCGTGTGGAATCGATCCAATTTACTGGAAACAACGAACCTGTTTCCACAGAGAATGAAGCGAATGCCTTAACGGTTAATATGACGATTTCCGTTTATTATGATTCAACGATTGCCAAAAAGTTAAAACTAACGCCGCCAAGTATCTCGACTCCGGATCCTTCAGGGAAAAGCAATCCATTAGTACCGGTGGCGCCGACCCATCAATCGGCGGAAAACTTTCAGAACAACAATGGTACTGCTGATCATACGCAAACATCAGAAAACAATCAAAGCCAAACAACAAATGCTGATCAACCTTCGGCGAGTGAAAAATCTCCTAATCAATCAAATGAAAAGATCCATCAGTCTCCATGATGGCAAACATGGAGAAGCGAAGGTTTGATGTATAGAGAAAATACGAATTTTTGTACTGGATGATTAATTTGGGAAGGAAATCGAGTACGTGAATTCGTATTCTTTTTGTATGGACGATAAACATTGGAGGCTTTTTTGGGCATATTCATTTTCCGGGTTTTGTTCCAGTTCCTGTTTATAATCGATAAAGGATTTCACCAATGATTCCGTGTAATTTGGCACTTTTCCGGTAAAAGGTTTCACCATTTTTTTAGGAATATTGGCTTGTTCTTTGAAAGCCAGCGCTTTGCGTTCGTGGAAAAAGCCTACATTTCCTTGTTTCGGATGATGAAGGTCTCCTTGCAGCGGGTGCTTTTCTACCGCTAATATTTGCACGATATAATGTTCCGGTCGTTCGTCCGTAATTTTTCCGATATATTTTCCTGTTTTGTAAATGGCGGTTACCACATCTCCTATATTCATGATTCATTCCTCCTGAAAAGCTTTTTCATAAACATAACACAAAAAGAATGGAACGGGAAAAGAACTTTTTAGTCGGGAAGCTCCAGCCGAAGTTGCGATGTGGAAATTTCATCCGCAATAAGGTAAAGTAAGAGAGATAATAAAACGGAAGGAGAAATTGTATGACATTTCCGCAATTAACCAATCAAGTAGCAGAAAATGAGATCGTTGTTGAAATGAAGACCAATAAAGGCAGCATGAAAATCAAGCTGTTTCCGGAATACGCGCCGAAAACTGTGGAAAATTTTATTACTCACAGCAAAAACGGCTATTACAACGGATTAATTTTTCATCGTGTGATTCGCGATTTTATGATTCAAGGCGGCGATCCGAAAGGAAATGGAACAGGTGGAGAGAGCATCTACGGAAAGCCATTTGAAGATGAATTCTCGCCGAATTTGTTTAACATTCGAGGAGCGATGTCGATGGCCAATGCGGGACCAAACACAAATGGAAGCCAGTTTTTTATTGTCCAAAATCAAAACATCGATCCTGGTTTTCGGGAACAAATGGAAAAAGCCGGGTATCCGAAAGAAATTATGGACGTTTATATGGAGAAAGGTGGAACGCCTTGGCTTGACTTCCGCCACACTGTCTTTGGACAAGTGTTGGAAGGAATGGACGTTGTAGATGAAATTGCCAACGTGGAAACAGATCAACAAGATCGTCCTTTGGAAGATGTGATTATTGAAACGATATTGGTGGCCGAATAAATGAAAGCCCTCCGCTGGATTCTTTAATCCGGCGGAGAAACGATGGACTTCGAACATGATAATTGAAAGGTAGAAAGTAAGAAATCAGAATTTTGGGAACAAAATGTTTGATGTGGATGCTGTTTTCTCGTATTTGAATCGAGAATGGACGAAGGGGACAGAAGTTGGAATGGTGAAGAGAAATAGGGAGCTCAGTACTACTAAGGGGGCTGTTTTGTTTTGATCGCTTTCATATTAGGTTTGTTTTTGTATTTTCCGGAAGATAAATCGGAGTATATTCCGGCGGCTATATCTATGACCATTTTCTTTATTTTGGCAGTGATCGCCTTCCTGTTGATTAAAAAAATCTCCCAAAAAGAAGAGGAAAAAACAAGGGAATTAGAAGAGCAAATTAATAAACAGAGACGCCATTTAAGGAAATAAGCTCATTATTTTAAATTGCGAATTTATGGTATCCAAACCATTGAGCGCCGGTTCAGATGACCGGCGCTTTCGTCCATTTACGGCAACGTGCTCCATGAAGGGAATTAGTCTTTCGAAAACGCAGCTTTCATTCGTTTCAAACCTTCTTCGACTAAGGAGCGCGGGCAGCCGACATTCATACGGACAAACCCTTCTCCGCCTGGTCCGTATTTAGGGCCGGACTCTAAAGCCAGTTTTCCTTTGAATAATAGTCGCTCTTTTATTTCTTGATCTGTTAAGCCAGTTTCTCGGCAATCAATCCAAATCAGATATCCGCCTTGCGGTTCCATTACTCTTAATGATGGGATTTCTTTTTCAATAAACTGCTTCACAAGCTCCACGTTTCCACGAATATACGAAATCGCTTCATCCAACCACTTTTCCCCGTAACGATAGGCAGCTTCCATCGCCGCCATTCCCATCATATTCAGCTGGAAAAAGCCTTGACGTTTTTGAACGCGGGATAATTGATTCCGAATTTTTGGGTTTGGCACAATGATACAGGAAGCTTGAAGTCCTGCTAAATTGAAAGTCTTGCTTGGCGCGATGCAAGTAATGACAAATTCGCGGTATTCTTCTTTTATGGAAGCGAGTGGGGTGTGTTTGTTCGGAACTGCCGTCAAATCACTATGGATTTCGTCAGAGACAATCCACACTTTGTACATTTGGCAAAGATCAGCTATTTTCGTTAATTCTTCTTTTGTCCATACTCTTCCACCAGGGTTGTGAGGACTGCACAGCAAAAACAATCGAATATTTCTAGTTTTTAACAACTGTTCAAATGCATCAAAGTCGATTTTATATTGTTCGCCATTGAATACAAGTGGACAGTATACTACGTTGCGGTTATTTTCTTTTACCATGTTGAAAAACGGTGGGTAAATGGGTGGCTGCACCAGCACTTCGTCACCTTTTTCCGTCAATGCTTGAATGGCTAAACTGATGGAAGGAACTACGCCCGGGCTGAAAAGCAGCCATTCTCTTTGAATGGGAAAATGATGACGCTTCTCCATCCATTGGCAAACAGCTTCGATGGCAGAATCCGGCATGGTCGTATAACCAAAAACGCCATGTTCGATTTTTTTCTTCAGAGCCTCGATCACTTCTTGGGGGGCGCGAAAGTCCATATCCGCTACCCACATGGGAAGCGCTTCTTCGGTGCCGAATATCGTTTTGATTTGGTCCCATTTTACTGAGGAAGTTCCTTTTCGACCGATGATTTCGTCAAATTGCACCATTCCATATTCCTCCTAGTTTTTGATTTCTCTACTTCATGGTAAAATAAGAAGCAAAAAAGGTAAAACAAAAGGTGATGCAACTTGAATCCAATCGCTCAAACGAATCTGCAGCTGGCAGATATTTTAATGGGCTTGGGATCCATTCCGCATTGGAGCAGGTCAATATGATACGGAAATGGCGGATATGATCCAAGCGGTTCATGAAACGGATAACCTTGAAACCCTTGTGCGAAAAATTCGTGCCATCTTTGAATTTTCATTTGAAGAGCTTCTTCCCCGCGAGGAAATTGAACCAATAGCAAGAGCTTTGTTAGCCGTCAAAGTTAATTCTTCGTTCGATCTCCCATTTCAACGCTGACAAATTCGTTCAAGTGCCGGCAGATCTCTTCCGGTTTTTCTTCCGGTAAAAGATGTCCGGCTTTTTCGATCATAACGAGACGGCTGTTCGGCAAATCTTGAGATAACCGTTTGCCGATATGGAAAGGAACGACCTTGTCAAATTGCCCGTAAATTAAAAGAGAAGGGGTGTTTATATTTTGAATTTCTTGAGAAGATAGGTCGCCTTCCCGATGGCGCAGAAATCGGATCAATCCGTGGAAAATATCCTCAGAAAGAAAGGGTTCCAAATATCCATTGATCATTTCTTGATCGATTTTTTCATGTTCATAGACAGCTGACCGCAAATTTCCCTCCACCCCCGTTTTTTCTAGCCAACGTTTCGCAAATCGATGGGCAAAGGGCAAATAACTGGCCATTATCAGAGATTGTTTGAATCTCGGAATATAAGCAGAGCCATTGATGAGTATCATTTTTTCCGCCGCATCCGGCTTTTGTTTCAGCATATTCAAAATCAACTGTCCTCCCATAGAATGGCCCACGAGCACGACGGATTCGAATTGGAAAGAACGAAGCAGCCGGAGAATGGAGGCGGCAATATTTTTATACGAATAAAGAAATGCCTTTGATTTTTTGCTTTTTCCAAACGGCGGCCAGTCAATCAAAAGAAGAGCATAATCTGTTTTTAACAAAGGAATCAATTTGCGAAAACTAAAAGAGGAAGAAAGAAAGCCGTGCAAAAAGACAAGTGTGCAGTTGGCTGCACTATTTGGAATATAGCGGTAATATAAGCAAGAATCGTCTATTTTGATTGGAACTTTTTCTTTTTGATGGAACAATGTTGGTTCCCCCCTAGTTGATGGAAATCCGTGAGAAACTTTTCTTGACTAAATGGAATTCTCTTCTTTATTTTCTCCTATATTTGTTATAATAAAGTAGTCTTAATATTTCAAAAATGGGGGAGAATCATGGAGCTCAACGAGAAAGAACTGGAGATATTGGCAATCCTGGAAAAGGATGCTAGAATGACTCTCGAGAATATAGCAAAAATGACACAATTATCTGTCGAGGAAGTTCAAGACGTGATTCAAAAATTAGAAAAAGAAAAGATTATCGTCCATTATACAACTTTAGTAAATTGGTCGAAAGTAGATAGCTATCATGGAGTCACCGCCATGATAGATGTGAAAGTCACGCCAAAACGGGGAGTAGGTTTCGATGCCGTGGCTGAGCGCATATATCGATTTAAAGAAGTGAAATCCGTTTATTTAATGAGCGGCGCTTACGATTTGTCCGTGACGGTGGAAGGCCGTTCGATGAATGAAATTTCCCGCTTTGTTTCAGAAAAACTGTCCACGTTGGATTCGGTCGTTTCGACTACTACACATTTCCAACTGAAAAAATATAAGCATGACGGCATTATTTATGACCAAAACAATGATGATAGAAGAATTGTGGTGTCGCCATGAATACAACGAAAAGCTATATAGCCAAATCAGTGGATAAAATTCCTCCGTCTGGGATTCGAAAGTTTTTCGATCTGGCGGCCAATATGGAAGGCGTCGTTTCACTAGGAGTGGGAGAGCCGGATTTTGTTACCTCTTGGTCCGTTAGGGAAGCAGCCATCTCTTCGCTGGAAAGAGGATACACTTCCTATACGGCCAATGCAGGTTTAATCGAACTAAGAAGGGCGATTGCCGATTATATGCAAGAACGGTTTCAAGCAGAATATGATCCGGAACAAGAAATTATCGTGACATCGGGGGGAAGCGAAGCACTGGATATTGCCCTTCGAACGATTATGGACCCAGGAGACGAAATCGCGGTAGTAGAGCCATGCTTCGTTTCTTACGGACCCCTCGTTCAGCTGGCTGGCGGCAATGTCGTTTCCATAGGCACATTGGCGCAAAATGATTTTAAACTTCAGCCGGAAGAATTGGAATGGGCCATTACACCTAAAACGAAAGCGTTGTTGATCTGTTCTCCGAATAACCCGACCGGAACACAGCTTTCGCGGGAGGACTTGATCGCCATTTGTGATATCGTAAAAAAATATGACTTATTGGTGATTGCGGATGAAATCTATGCTGAGCTGGCTTACGATATTCCGCATACCTCTTTTGCAAGCTTGGAAGGGATGAAGGAGCGGACGATATTAATAAACGGATTTTCGAAGGGATTTGCCATGACGGGCTGGAGACTTGGATTTACATGCGCTCCAAAAGAAATTTCCAAAGCGATGTTGAAAGTGCATCAATATACCATGATGTGTGCTTCCACTCCTGCGCAATATGCTGCGATTGAGGCTTTGCAAAACGGAATGGAATACGTGGAAGAAATGAAAAACGATTATAGAAGAAGACGGAACTTCTTTGTCGAATCGTTAAATGAACTTGGATTGGATTGCCATATGCCAGGCGGTGCTTTTTATGCTTTTCCGTCTATTAAGGAAACGGGGCTTTCATCGGAGCAATTCGCTGAACAGCTTCTGCTTTCGGAAAAAGTGGCCGTTGTTCCTGGCCATGTATTCGGGAAAGGCGGGGAAGGATATATTCGTTGTTCCTATGCTTCGTCTATTGAACAGCTTCAAGAAGCAGTTAAAAGAATAAAACGTTTTCTAGCTTCTCTCTAGATTTTATTCAAGGCTGAATTCCTTTACTAGGAAATCAGCCTTTCATTTTTGGCAAAAAAGAGGACGACAAATTCGTCCCAATGCTAAGGGTAGGGGGAATACTATTAGAAAGCTTTGCTGCATTTTAAGGATGTCCAATGATGTGAAAATTGATTCTTATTTTTTCAAAAATGTTTAGATGATGGACCAATGAGACATATCTTGATGAAACGAAGATTCGCAGAGTGACGTTTCGGCACTCCATAAACCCATATATAAATGTAAACTTCTTTCTTAATCAGCCTATCTATTCCCTCACATTTGATTCTGGATGAAGTTTACGTGTGAGTAAAATGTTTGTGGGAGAAATTCTTAGAATTCCCCGAGGAGGGGTTGG
>JADBKC010000077.1 GCA_014896555.1 Caryophanales bacterium
CTAATGCAGCTTTAATGATGAGTGGGAAACCATATTTCTCGCCAAACTCTACAATCTCTTCATACCCCGAAACAGGTCCGTCGCTTCCTGGAATCACAGGAATTCCTGCTAGCTGTGCTTGTTTTCTGGCTTTTACTTTATCTCCAAACATATCCAAATGTTCGGTTCTTGGACCTATGAAAATAATTCCCTCTTCTTCGCATCTTCTTGCAAATTCAATATTTTCAGATAAAAAACCGTAGCCAGGATGAATAGCATCCACTTCTGCGTTCTTCGCAATTTCCAGTATCCCTTCTATATCTAAATAAGCGTCTATCGGTTTTTTTCCTTCACCAACTAAATAGGCCTCATCTGCTTTATAACGATGATAAGAACCAGAGTCTTCTTTTGAATAGATGGCCACCGTTCGAATATTTAATTCAGTACATGCGCGAAAGATGCGAATGGCAATTTCACCCCTATTGGCGACAAGCACTTTCTCAATCTTTTTCATCATTTCTCTCCCCCAATGCTATCTAAATGTTTATATATAATGGCTTAAAGAACCTACAGCAAAAGAGCTGACAGGATCTGACAAGATTCTACATCGCCATCCCATACAACCATTTTGCTGAAATTGGCTCATTATTGCCCTGCACAAATGAAAGGATCATGATCTATTCTTTTCTTTTGTGCAGGACAACCTTTTCCATGCAGCAAAAGGCGCGTGACCCTTTTTTACGCGTAATGAGCCAAATGTCTGGCATAAGATTATTTCTTAAAGTGTTTTTCATAATGGTTAAACATGGAAATATTAACCAATATGCCCATTGAAAGGGCCAACAAAATGAGGGAGGAGCCTCCATAGCTGATAAAAGGAAGGGGTACTCCTGTGATGGGAATCAATCCTAAAATACCACCTAGATTAATAAAAGATTGAATCGCAATCATGCTAGAAATACCAACGGCTAGCATGGATCCGAAAGGGTCTCGGCACTGTATGCCAGTATAAATTCCTCTCAGCACCAAAAAGGCGATCCCCCCCAATACAATCACGACTCCAGCAAGCCCTAATTCTTCAGCGATAACTGCCATTATAAAATCGGTATGGGGCTCCGGCAAATATCCTAGTTTTTGAATACTTTGTCCTAAACCAAGCCCCTTAATTCCTCCCGATCCGATGGCCAAGTAAGAGTTAACTAATTGGTACCCTTGGTCACTTTTCTGTTTAAACGGATCTAAAAAACCTTCCACACGCCCCATTTTTACTGGAGTAAAAATCTTGTCTTTTTTCAACAAAACAACGGGTGATAAAAGAAGGCTAATCACAAGGCCTAGGAGGATCAGTTTACCGATGTTTTTAAATTTCATTCCTGACGCCAAAATAACCGTTCCGCCGATCATAAAAATGATGAATGCCGTTCCAAAGTCAGGCTGCAATGCAATCAACAAGCAAATAAAGATCAATAATATAATTGGAGGTATGACACCTTTGTCAAAAGAGTTGATGTATTTCTGCTTTTTGGCATAGACAGCTGACATATAGATAATGACAGCAAGCTTGGCAAACTCAGCGGGCTGAAGGCTGTTTGACCCCACTCGAAACCAGCTTTGCGCATTATTGGAAACATGACCAAAAATAAATAACAGCAGCAGCCCCGCTGTAATGGTGGCAATCATAGAGAATAGAAACTTGCTATTTTTTAAAGCTTTGTAAGGAAAAAAAGCCATTGCAATAAACAGCAGAAATGCAAACAGCATATGCCATTTTTGTTTTGTATAAAAATAGTCGCTTGAAACACCATATCTTTGGACTGCAGTGACGGAACTTGCGCTATAGACCATCACCAATCCAAATAAACTTAGCAATATATAAACTATTATTAAGCTGTAATCAAAAGATTTCAAGATTTTCTTAAACATACTACTCTTCCAATCTATTATGTAATTTTATAAAATTCGACATCTTTTTGAATTTCCCTGCTTATATCTACAAAAAAACTCAAACAAATACACATCGTAATGTTTGAGTTCTTACTCATATTTATTCCTTTGTGATCGCTTCATGTATGGCGGAAAGCTCTTTTTCCAAGGAATCAAGCAGCTCTTTGCCATCTTCCTCATTCACCAATCCTAATCGAACTGCAAAATCTATTTCACGGGATAAGCCAAACATTTGAGTATCCAACACTTCCTCATAAAGAGGGCATTGGGGCATCGTTAAATTTTCCATTTGAACTTTTATTAAACGCAAAATTTTCTCTGCGTCTGCTTTCAAAAGCGAGTAGGCCTTTTCCCGGTGATCCAAAGTCGTTTCCGACGCCATTACAATCCCCCCGTTTCCGAGCGATTCATCACTTATGATGAAATTTTATCGTTAAAATACGTTTTTTGCAAGGGAAAGGAAGGAGGAAGCTTTTTTGCGAGAAAAGAAAGTTCGTTCTACGCTCCTATATTCCTTTTTCCTCTTAACTATAATAGGGGCTCTAAAAAATGTGACAAGTCTTCTTTGAAAGGATATACTTAAGTTGAAAAAGAAAAGGAGGAACAAGGTATGAACACGATCATTTCCTTTAAAGGAAAAGTAAAATATCCGGTTACGCTGGATGCCGGTGTATGGATTTTCGACGATCGCCGCATTGATTTAAATACATATTTTGATCAAGAAGATCAGCAAATAGAAGAAACGAAAGAAGAGTATACGAAGAAAGTGTCGAAATATTGGGAACGGGAAATTCGTGAAGGCGCTGTCTCCCCACCTACTCTTAAAACAGAAAAAAAATTTGAAAAGGAAAAATTATTAACGGGAACGTTCGGTATTAAGCTAGCCCCATTTTTAAAAAATGCCGAACCGGAAGAAGGAGCATCCACTTTGATTATCGAAACAGCGGAAGGCGAAGAAGCCGTTCCTTTGGAAAAAGCTTATGACTTAATCCTCTGTTTTTCCAAAAACGGCAAGCCGTTGCGAGAAGACGGTCCAGTGCATGTCTTTTTTGGAGACGGTTCCAATAAGCAAAACCCGATAAAACATGTCAGAGCACTTCGCGTAGAATAAATTCCCGTTCTTCTTTCTCGAACGGAAACTTTTATGGCAAACCGGCTAATGATTTTTTTGCCTTTGAATACACCAAAACTATAAGGGGAGCAAAACGGAGCAATTCGCGCCGATCCGTTTTGCTGTCCGCCCCTAGTGCTGATTCTCCATTGTATTCGCTTAAACCTTTTCAAAGGCTGAAATGCTTGTTTTCATAACAATAGATGACAAACAGTGTATAATCATGATCCTTTCCTTTATCACTTGTTTCTAATGTTTTCCAATAGGAAGATGCTATTCAAATATTTTTTGGGTAAAATTGACGAAAGTCTCGGATGAAGAATCTATGAGCGAACTTTTTTATAAAATATCCGCCGCTAATTGTGCAAGGTCAGAGCGTTCTCCTTTCATTAATTGAATATGCCCTGCCACTTTTTGATCTTTAAATTTTTCAACGACATAGGTTAAACCATTATTATATTCGTCCAAATAAGGATGATCAATCTGGGCTGTATCCCCCATTAAAACAATTTTGCTTCGTTCCCCGACTCTCGTTAATATGGTTTTGGCTTCGTGTTTTGTCAAATTTTGCGCTTCATCGATAATAATAAACTGCTCTGGAATACTTCTGCCTCTTATATATGTCAGTGCTTCTACTTCAATGGAATTCATCCCTGCCAAAATATTGTCAATTTCTCCCGGTTTTTTTGTATTAAATAAAAATTCCAAATTATCGAATATTGGCTGTGTCCACGGCCTAAGCTTTTCCTGCTTCTCGCCCGGCAAATAGCCGATATCTTTTCCCATCGGTACAATCGGTCTTGCCACGAGCATCTTTTTATACAAATCCATATCTTCTGTCTGTAATAATCCGGCAGCAAGCGCAAGCAGCGTTTTCCCTGTTCCTGCTTTCCCCACTAGTGTGACGAGTGGAATATCTTGACGCAGCAAAAGTTCCAACCCCATGATTTGCTGTACATTTCTCGGCCGAATCCCCCAAATAGGCTCTTGATTGTATTTCAGTTTCTTCACATGTTTTCCGTCTTCAGCGACTATTCCAATAGCCGATTGGGAACTCCCTAACGCATCTTTTAAAATGAGAAATTGATGTGGATAAAATGGATGCTGGGTTAATTCTGAAAGAGGAAGTTCCCCTTTTACATAAAATTGGTTTAAAGCTTCATTCGAGATATAGCACTCTAAAAACCCCGTATAAAGATCATTGAACTCTATCACTCTGTCATTCAAAAAATCTTCTGCCTCTAGCCCGATAACATCCGCTTTCACACGGACTAAAATATCCTTGCTGACTAAAATAACAGGACGTCCATTTTCTTTTGCTGCTTCTTCCATCGATAAATTTTTGGCTACGGCTAAAATCCGATTATCATTGGTTTTTTCGACAAAAATTTCTTGCAGCCGCTGAAATGAACGATGATTTAATTCGATTCTCAAAGTTCCGCCGTTCGGAAGGCAAATTTTTTCATGGAGCTTTCCAGATTGTCGTAACCCATCAATTAATTTTGATACTTGTCTTGCATTTCGGCCAATTTCATCCATATTCCTTTTTTTCGAATCTAGTTCTTCGAGAACAACAGCCGGTATCACCACTTCATTGTCTTCAAAGGAAAAAATGGCATATGGATCTTGCAACAAGACATTGGTATCCAAAACATAAATTTTCCCCAAATTCATGCCTCCTGCTCCATTTTCTTGATACGGCTTCCAACGCCGCAAGTTTCTGAACATTTCTGCAGTCTGCAGTTTGCTAAAGGCTTCTACAAAAGAGCCGCGATATCCTCCTCTCTACTTTCAAACGACTGTAAAACGTGATTCATGACGCTTTAACCATTCATCTGCTGTAAATTTTTTTAGCTGTTTTTAAGATCGACATTCGTCATCAGCCGATGATTTTCTGACTCATAATCCAATAAACTCAAGAATGCCGATTTCGCTTATTCAGTCGTTTTGGTTTGTTATTATTATATGAAAAAATTCTTTCTTCAGTTCAGAAAATTGGACTTCCTTTTGAGAAAATAACAGTCCTTTGAATAAAGTTTAAAGTTTACTGCAAAATACAATTAGAACGAAAAAGTCCATAAAGATTCGAGGTGCAATCCATTGAAAACACGGCTACTGCTTTTAGCTGTTCTCTTGTTGGCTTCTTGTTCCGGAAATAGAAATAGCGCTGAAAACGAAAACCATACAAATCCAAGTCATAACGCCCCACTCATGCAAGTCAAAAACAGCAACCCCCGCCCATTAGAGAGAGAAAGCGGACAAAGAAAGGCGAACCACTTAACGAAGCTTGCGGAAAGCGTGCCAAATGTTGAAAACGCACGAGCTGTGGTTCTCGGTCCCTATGCTATTGTAGGAATAGATGTCAATCCTAATATTGACAGATCGCAAGTTGGTTCCATCAAATATTCAGTGGCCGAAAGTTTAAAACACGATCCATATGGATCCAGAGCGGTTGTGGTGGCAGATCCCGACATGAACGCCCGCCTAAGAGAAATCCAAATGGACATTCGAAACGGACGTCCGATTCAAGGGATTATGAACGAATTGTCCGATATTGTCGGCAGGGTCATGCCTGAAATTCCGAATCAAATTGTGGAGCCAAAAAACCCCGACCGAGCAACCGAACATCCAAAAAGAAACTTACCTGATCGGCAAGACCACAAGTTGGAAAAAGAACAGCAAGATCAATCGAATCAAATGAAAAACCGCTGACACAAGCGGGAAAGATTTCAGTTGAAAGTCATAATATAAACGATTTCAAATATTGATATCCTCCCTCTATAAATATTGATTTATCAACGGTTTGACCCGTTTTAGGGGTGTCAAAAAAATATTTTTCGACACGATCACTAACATAATTTTATAAATATGTGACTCTCTTACAATTGATGGGTACGCTCCGCGGTCGCTACTGGTTAAATATGGATGTAGCGATAGGTCTGTATACGATGCACTGTGGATCTCTGCGTCGCTTATGATGACGTACCCTCCCATGTCTCTTGGCATCTAGGTGCCCACATTCCTTCGTTCGGTCTAGTCATAAGGCAGAGGCTGGCTAAGCTCCTCAGGGGACTCAAGGTCGAATGGAATTTATTCTGCCGGCTTCTCCGTGTCATCCTGTTGTCTAGTCAGTGTAAAGGATATGGGTGTCAGGCAGCCTTTTCGAGCTTGGGAATGTCCTCTATCATTCGCTTTGCGTCAAATGCCACATGCTTTGTACTGATTGCGTGCAGTACCTTCAGTAATTTTCCGCATAACACCACGATGGATTGCTTCTTACGCAATGGATTGTTTGGTCTGTTCGTGTAATACTCGTGCAACTGTCGAAACGCTTCGTTGTGGCGGATCATCGGCATCATCACGCGGAAGAGGAGGGCGCGCAACCGCCTTCTTCCACGCTTCGAGATCCGTTTTTGCCCTTTGTGTTGGCCGGAGGAGTTTTCCCGTAAGGTCAGTCCCGCAAGTTTCAATAATTGGCGCGGATCCTGATAGTGGGAAAAACTCCCGATTTCCGATAACAGTTCCACGATAGTCGCATCCCCTAAGCCCGGAACCGTTTGGAGCCATTCGTATTCCACGGATGTTTGCACAAGTTCCGTCAGCTGATGGGTCAGTGCCTCGATTTCTTCCTCCAATTGGCGGTACCGGCGGACAAGTGTGGCGATTTCGATACGGGCCATCTGTTGTCCTTCCGTTACGCCAATGGAGTGTTGGGCCAGTTCCATCAGCTTCTTCGCTTTCGGCTTTTGTGGCGATTGTAATCCCTCGCTTTGCCGATAAAGGGTGAGAACCTCTTCGATCTCTTTCCCTGCTAAATCCGACGGAAACGGCGTCTGTTCCAGCGCAGCGAGCGCCATTTTCCCAAATGACGGAAAGACTTGCGTAAATTCCGGAAAATACCGATCGAGCCAGCGAATCATCTGATTTCGAACCGCCCCCTGCTCTTCCACGAGTTTGGATCGAAACGTCGCCCCTGTGCGCAGTTCGGCCTCCATCCCTTTCAGAATACGCGGATAGCTGAATCGGCCGTCTTTCACTAACCGGGCAATGACGAGCGCGTCTTTCGCATCATGTTTGGTTGGAAGATTGTCGTCTAGCTCTTTGGAGCGCTTCACGTGCATCGGATTCGTCATGACAAGGGGGATCCCCCTTTCGTCCAGGAAATAGGCCAGATTGAGCCAATAATGGCCTGTTGGCTCAATTCCGATGATGACTTCTGTTTTGCGGAATTCTTTCATAGCTGACAGGATGCGCTGGTAAAACTCTTCAAAGCCTTGGTTGGATTGTGCAACCGGGAAAGCCTTTTGCAGGATTCGGCCGCGATCATCGACAAAGCAGGCGTAATGTTTTCGTTTTGCGATATCCATGCCGACTACCAGCGTTTTTTCGGTGACTTGATTAATTTTGTGATTTTGAGTACAATTCATAGGAGTCCTCCTGGTTCTAAATTAGGGGTCATTTCTAGAGAATTGACACCCCCGAATCATACCAAGAGGGCTTTTTTTATTCAAGTCCCCGAAAAAACTTCTAACAGGAATGCTCCTCATATGAACAATATTTCAAAACTACACTACATTGTAAAAAAGAGAAAGTGCTCTATTCTAAACGAACACCGTCCAAGGCGAATACAATTCAAAAAGAGACCTTCTCTTTTGAGAACATTTTATCAACCTATATCCATTCATAACGTGTACAACTATTTTTATCAAATATAATGATGTGAATCCTTTTGAGAAATCTTCTCAAAGCAAAATAATATTTGATATCAGCCCCTTCTTTTCTTCGTGAAAGGAGTTTATTTTTTTGCAAAAAAAGTGCATAACTTCGGTAAAGCAACTTGCAATCCATACGTTCTAATGAGTCAATGATCAAGGAAGCAAAAATGGCTTCTCATTGTGTTGAAACGCTCGTTGGCTGTATCTACTTTCTTCCCTGTTCTTTTTGTCAGCTCTCAAGAAAAAGATGTGATTGCAATTTGAAATACGATACCCTCTCGGACTTATCGTTATCGTTTAATGACGCAGCCGCCATTTTTCATCCAATGAATTACATTGAATTTTTTTGACCATATAAAGATTGCCATTCTATCTTTTCAATGATTAACAAGTAGAAACAAATATTTGAACACTTTTGAACAAACAATTCTTGACTTCTTGATTATTAGATTTATAATCTAAGCAGATTAAATGAATTTCCTCGTTAGGCGAGGCTCCTATACAAACAAAAGCCACTGCCCAGAAACATCGAAAGATGCCATTGGGTAGAACAGGTTTTGTCGGATTAAGGCTCAACCCAATGTGGCTGAGAGCATGACTCTCTACGTTGTATAGTGCTAAAGCTAAACTAGGGGGAAGAAATATTTTTGAACAACTCCCCCCTCATTTTCTTTGAGGGGGTCAATTATTTAAAAAGGAGTTGAGCTTTTATGGGTAGTCAAAATTCCAATGAACCTGATCCGCCGAGAACCGAGGAAGCCATAAACCAGCCCCTCTACATACGATTGATTACTCATAAAAGTCATCAATCCTTAAATTGGGATGGTTTCTGACTTCCTCAATCAAACTGAGGGAGGAAGAAAACATTATGCTGAATATTTATTACACAAATGAACATGGAAAACTGATTGAAATAAACGAAGTAAAAAATGGCTGTTGGGTAAAACTAGTCTCTCCAACAGAAGAAGAAATTCAACATGTCGTCCAAAGACTTCAAATTCCTTTGGATTTTATTAAGGATGCTTTGGATGAAGAAGAAAGATCCAGAATTGAAAAACACCACAATCAATTGCTAATGATCATTGATATTCCGCTGAAGAGCTGCGATCATTCAAAACAGAAACCTTTTTATGAAACGATCCCAATGGGAATCATCGTCACGGAAAAATGTTTTGTAACGGTTTGTTTAAAAGAAAATTCCGTTTTCGATGATTTTATTCAAAACAAAGTAAAAGAATTTTATACTTACAAAAAAACAAGATTTTGTCTTCAGATGCTATATAAAATTTCCACCTATTATTTAATGTATTTAAAACAAATTAATAAAAAAACAGATTCGGTTGAAGCCGAACTGCATCAATCGATGAAAAACAAAGAACTATATACGTTGTTGGATTTGCAAAAAAGTCTAGTTTATTTCACCACTTCTTTAAAGTCCAATAATGTTGTCATGCAAAAATTGTTAAATGGGAATTTTTTGAAAATGTATGAGGACGACCAAGAACTTCTTGAAGATGTGATCATCGAGAACAAACAAGCGATTGAAATGGCAGAAACATACACGACTATCCTGAGCGGGATGATGGACGCTTTTGCTTCTGTCATTTCAAACAATCTTAACATTGTGATGAAGTTTTTAACCTCCATCACCATTATCTTATCGTTGCCTACAATGGTAGCCAGCTTTTATGGTATGAACGTTTCCATACCATTTCAACATTATCCACATGCCTTTACCATCGCCATCTTGATTTCAGCCTTTCTTTCCAGCTTAACAGCATTCATTTTCTGGAAAAAGAGATTCTTCTAAGGCAATACTAATGCGGTAATGATAAAACCAATACTTCCAATATATTGGAAGTATTGGTTTTATCATCCTAACCTTCATCCACTACCATCTTTTCGTAAAAGTTTTTGGCTCTATTTTATAATCAAACCCTCAATAACTGATTGGTATGTGCGGGATGTATATTCAAAGATGACAGTTCCATTGTTTGTGAAGCTGCCTGAGTTTTTGACCACCTTGATTAAAACGTGATCAATAATAGGACACCTAATGGCAGTGCGATATGAGGGACATAACATGATAAGAAAGCAATGAAACATTTGTGCATTATCTATGATGAGAAAAAGCGGCCCTATACATCCACTCTTGGCCCTTACCTTTTCTGAAAAAAGAATGTATACTTAAGAACAGTTGATTTCGTAACGAGGTGTTGAATTTGAGGGTAAAATGCATATTATGCGACCGCGTTGACTATTTGGATGACGATTCTGCGTTAGCTAAACGGCTGAGGAACCGTCCGATCCACACTTATATGTGTCAAGAGTGCCATGATCGGATCGCTGAACGAACAAAAGCAAGAATCGCCACTGGGAAATTCCGTTTATACCGATCAGGAAAAACGAGCGACAACTCAAAGTCTTTGTGAAATATAAAAAAGAAGCTCCGTGTTATGGAACTTCTTTTTTATATTGGTTTTGCATGTCCGCCTAGCGGCCATTGGTATACCACGTTTTTCCATTCATTACCATCATTCACTCTCAGCCTCGGTATTGTTTCGATGGATGTAAAGACGGATCCGGTAAATGCCTAGTACGATTGCCGCAACAATAAGACTTTCCACAACAGGCAACTGATAAGATAATACCAGCAGTATAAAAGAGCCGATGACCATGAGAACATAAATCACCATATTTTTCCCAAACGAAAGCTTTCTGGCGAACCCGAGATTATATACAAGGATGGATAACACATTGATGATCACGAAGTACAACCAGACAGCCCCCTTCACCCCCAAAAACTGGATCAAGAGGGCCAAAAGCGGGCTGACATGTTCGATTCCTGACACGTGTTTTCCCCCTTAAGAGCGTGTATCTGAGTATTTTTTCTTTCTCTCCAATTTTTCCCGTTCGTTTTTATTCAAGATTTTTTTCCGCAGCCGGATCGATTCCGGCGTTACCTCACAATATTCATCTTCATTCAAATATTCCAAAGCCTCTTCTAAAGAAAGAATTCTCGGTTTTTTCAAAACGGTCGTTTGATCTTTCGTGGCTGAACGGACATTCGTTGTATGTTTCACTTTTGTTATATTGACGGCGAGATCATTTTCTCTAGTATGCTCTCCGACGATCATTCCTTCGTAAATTTCTGTTCCCGGTTCCACAAAAATAGTGCCTCGGTCTTCCACTTGGCCGATTCCATATGGTGTGGCAGTACCCGTTTCCATCGAAACAAGAACTCCTTGGCGGCGGCCGCCTACCCTTCCTGGCTGCATTGGCTGATAGCTATCAAAAGTATGATTTAAAATCCCGTAACCTTTCGTCAAAGTCATAAATTCGGTCGTATACCCAATTAATCCTCTGGCAGGAACCATAAAAATCAATCGAACTTGACCGTTGCCGTTATTGATCATATCCATCATTTCGCCCTTGCGTGATCCAAGAGATTCAATCACAGCGCCAGTATGCTCTTCTGGAATGTCGATTTGCACTCTTTCTACCGGTTCGCATTTGACGCCATCGATTTCTTTGATGATCACCTCTGGTTTTGAAACTTGCAGTTCATAACCTTCACGGCGCATATTTTCAATTAAAATAGATAAGTGAAGCTCCCCGCGCCCCGACACTATCCAAGCATCAGGAGAATCGGTGCTTTCCACCCGCAAGCTGACATCGGTCTGCAATTGCTCCATTAACCGCTCTTCAATTTTTCTTGCGGTCACGAACTTGCCTTCACGACCGGCAAACGGGCTGTTGTTCACTAGAAACGTCATTTGCAGCGTTGGCTCATCAATTCTAAGTGGCGGCAATGCTTCCTGATGATCGATAGGACATACCGTCTCTCCCACATTGATATCTTCCATTCCAGATACCGCCACTAAATCGCCCGCATGCGCTTCTTCAATTTCCATTCGCTTTAATCCAAAAAAACCAAACATCTTCGTCACACGGAATGATTTCACTGTGCCGTCTAATTTCATTAAGGCTACTTGTTGTCCCACTTTCATCGAACCTCTAAAAATGCGTCCAATCCCAATCCGGCCAACATATTCATTATAGTCAAGAAGAGCCACTTGAAATTGCAGCGGTTCATTCCGATTATCTTCAGGCGCCGGTATATGCTCGACGATTGCGTCAAACAGCGGCTGCATGTTTTCCCCTTGTTTGTCAGGTGTTGTACTTGCCGTCCCATTAATGGCAGAGGAATAAATAACAGGAAATTCAAGCTGGTCATCATTTGCATCCAACTCGATAAACAGTTCAAGCACTTCATCCACTACTTCTTCCGGCCGAGCAAATTCTCTGTCGATTTTATTCACCACCACGATCGGCGTTAAATTTTGTTCCAATGCTTTTTTTAACACAAATCGCGTTTGCGGCATACATCCTTCGTAGGCATCAACCACGAGAAGTACGCCATCAACCATTTTCATGATCCGTTCTACTTCTCCACCAAAGTCAGCATGCCCTGGAGTATCCAAAATATTGATTTTTACATCTTTGTATTGAACAGCCGTATTTTTTGCCAAAATCGTAATACCGCGTTCTCTTTCCAAGTCATTCGAGTCCATCGCACGCTCTTCCACATGCTCATTGGATCGGAAAATTCCTGATTGGCGGAGCAATTGGTCGACCAATGTGGTTTTTCCGTGGTCTACGTGGGCAATGATAGCAATATTGCGTATATTTTCCCTTTTATTCAAAGTAATACTTCCTTTCTATGATCACAGCAATTCGCATTGTCTAATTGCACGTTGACATAAAAGTTTTTCCATTAACTCACCTATTATATCACAGAATGTAGAAAATTGAGAAAGAGTTATGTAAAATAAGAAAGAAAAGGAGGCTTAACTGGCGATGAAAAACATTCAATGGATATTCTTATTTTTTGCAGTAGCTGCAGCCGCCAGCATCATCGGCATTGGAATATCTATAGCTGAACAAAGCGCAGCTGGCATTATCATTTGTATTATTTTATTATTTGCCATTATGGGAATAGGCTTTAAATTAAAACGAAAAAGAAGAGAAGAAGGCAGACTGTAAATGCGGCCGCTAAAAGTGTTGAATAGCAGCACTTTTAGCGGTTTTCTGCCTTAAGATAAATATCTTTAAGGAATCGTTCCATCATTTCCGTATGTAAACCAGGTTTCGCTACAAATATCGTATTCTG
>JADBKC010000238.1 GCA_014896555.1 Caryophanales bacterium
ATATTCCGATCGATCATCTAATGGGTGTGCCAATTTTAGCAGAATACTTTAAAAACAAAGATTTCAACGGAGATATTGTCATTGTTTCACCGGACCACGGTGGAGTAACAAGAGCACGGAGAATGGCGGAGCGATTGAAAGCTCCGATTGCTATCATTGATAAACGACGACCAAAGCCAAATGTAGCTGAGATTATGAATATCGTCGGGCATATTGAAGGGAAAGTGGCAATCTTAATTGACGATATTATTGATACTGCAGGTACGATTACTTTAGCTGCGAATGCTTTAGTTGATAATGGAGCGGCAGAAGTATTTGCTTGCTGTACACATCCTGTATTATCAGGACCTGCTGTTGAGCGGATTGAAAATTCAAAAATTAAAGAATTGGTTGTGACAAATTCTATTTCTCTACCGGAAGAAAAGAAGAGTGACAAAATTGTTCAGCTTTCAGTTGCACCTTTGATCGGGGAAGCGATTATCCGCGTCCACGAAGATCAGTCTGTCAGCACACTTTTTGATTCATAAGATCGATGATGAAAGGCTTGCCAATTTAAACAAGCCTTCCTCTGTATTCACTTTTTATCGGGCGCGCAACAGGAAGTAGGTATAAAAACGTTTAGACTATACTGATTTAGGGTACTTTTATAGATAGACTTTGACTATAAATCAGGAAGGTGACGTTTAATGAGTGCTGTATTACAAGTAAAAGAACGTACGGAGTTTCGTAAATCCAATTTGAAGGAGCTGCGTGAACAAGGAAATATTCCGGCTGTTATCTATGGCAGCGGCGTTGATAGTAAGCCGATTTATGTGAATGCAGGAGAATTAATGAAAACAATCCGTGAAGTAGGGAGAAACGGAATTTTTACCTTGAATATTAATGGGGATCAGCATCAAGTTATGCTAGGTGATTATCAGGAAGATCCTTTGAAAAAGGAAATGATCCATGCTGATTTCCGTGCTGTAGATATGTCATCAGAAATAAACGCAGAAATGCGAATCGACCTCATCGGTGAAGCTGCCGGTGTGAAAGATGGAGGAGTATTGCAGCAGCCGCTGCATAGTTTGTCCATCACGGCAAAACCAGCTGATATTCCAAATTCTATTGAAGTGGATGTAACAAATCTTCAAGTTGGGGAAACTTTGACAATTGCAGATATCAAAGGGGATAAACCGTACCGCATAAATCATGAAGAAGAAGAAGTCATTTGTTCCATTTTGCCTCCTAAGCAAGAGGAAGAAATCAGTACTGGTGAACAACAAGATGGCGGAGTTCCAAAGAATGAAGAAGGAAGAGAAACATCGGCCAGCGAAGAATAAATGGCAAAAGCCCTTGTTATTCGTTTCTTTGAACAAGGGCTTTTTAGTCTATCATAGCAAAAAGATTCTAAAATAATTCATTGCTTTTTTTAAAGATTAAAGGATGGGGGAAATGAGATTAATTGTCGGATTAGGAAATCCCGGAAAACAATATGATAAAACAAGGCATAATATTGGATTTGAGATTATCGATAAGCTGTCTGAAACATTAAATATTCCGTTAGATCAAGCTAAGTTAAAAGGATTATATGGAATTGGCCATGTAAATGGAGAAAAGCTTCTTTTATTAAAACCGCTCACATATATGAACTTATCGGGTGAATCCATTCGTGCATGTTTGGACTATTATCATATTTCTCTTGAGGATTTGCTTGTGATTTATGATGATCTTGATTTGCCTGTAGGGAAAATCAGGCTTCGGCAAAAAGGGAGTGCAGGCGGACATAATGGCATTAAGTCAACGATTGCC
>JADBKC010000239.1 GCA_014896555.1 Caryophanales bacterium
TGGTTGCCTTAGCCTAGCTATTTCGAACTTCCAAATTTTTAAAGTCGATGATTAATTTATTAACGAGAAAAAAATCACTACCTAAGATCCCGTCAAATCCATGCATTCCTCTTACATCAGCGAGCTGTATAGTGAAATCATTCAACTGGAATTGATCTATCGTCAAGCCGCTCACTTTTTGCTCTATACAGATTTCCGTACCGCCAATTCCGTACATCTTGCGCGTAATTGCATTTTCTACATCGAGCAATAGCCCGATTTCCTCACATAAATCCGCATCTAAAATGGTTGAAGAACACCCGGTATCCAGCAAGACACGACTAAATGTCTTTTTCTTACCATTATATTCGATCTCTACAGAAACGAGAGGTAAATGCTCATCCATTTCAAATTTCATACTTTTCTCCGCACTCCTATATATGGCTGCTCAATGACTTTGATTTCTTCATTTTTTGTATGAAAAATATATAATTCACGTGTTTGGTTTTCGGCATGTAGTTTTTTATACACTTTCCATGCAGCATTCCCATTTTCAAAGTCATTAATAACTGACATTTCTTCAATGACTCTTTCTTTTCCTCTTGTTTCTGATTTTAATGCTTCTACCAAGACACAACGATCTGGAAAACGCTGACGAACTTCAGACCATTTCATTAACATGCGCCTCCGATTCATTCATCATTTCTTTTAATTATATCATTTTGATAGGCAAAGAGAGGGACGTCCTTTGTTTAAGAGATTTTTCTACTGATAATTGCTATGAGAGGGATTTGATGTCTCACTTCAAAAGGTTAACTTCCATAATCAACAAAAAATATATCGATCTGCATCCGTATTTTTGAACGAAAAAGTTAGTTTTTGATCTCGGTTGGGTCACGACACTTATGCAAACAGCGGCATTTAACGCTCGCTTCCTATCGTCTAATTGCTATTGGCTACGAATCGGCTGCATTTTTAGCTGACGTCATCTTTTCTCCTTTCCTTGAAAATCAACGATTTGAATGTACGATTTTCTAGGATGCCTGAACTATTTCGAAGACAAAGTAAAAGGAGCGGAGAATAATTGAATATCAAGAAATGATAATTTCAATCAAATTTTAAATTTTTAGAATATTATATTTAAACTTCAATTTTATTATTCTACAATTATTCTTGTCATTAACTTTTGGCTGTTTTCAGGTGTTTTTAATGAATTGGAATACAATTCTAACCTCATGTCCATTTGGTCGTGAGCTGGCGTGGATACGAACCATTTCAATGGCATGCAGTTCACAAACGAGGTATCCTGAATCAATACGACAGAAATTTAACTATATTCCAGCAATGCCGTTTGCTACACTCGTTATTTTATCCAGAAGGAGTTTTAGAAGTAGTTTAAAATCAGAAGTCTAACAATCCATTTTGTGGTGGAAAAAGAAATTGGTGTTGGACTTGTACCTCTAATAAAATTAGAGAAGAAAACCAGGCTAAAGCTCGTTTTTTTTATGATTGATAATGTTCACAATATCTTTCATTTTATGAATAACTGCAATTTCTACAGCTTCACTATGCATTTTATACTTACTATGCTTTATTTCACGTATTGCTAAATCCAAAATTTTCAGACTACGATTCAGATTATGATTTAGTAGCTCTGCGAGTGCTGACATTTTTAAATTTGTTATGCTACTAAATGCCGAATTGCCACTCATTATATTGGTATGCACAAACTCGATTTTTTGTCCAGATGCTTGTTTAGCGTATAAGTAAATTGTTATTAATTCTTGTTTTAATAACTTGTTTGACATTTC
>JADBKC010000078.1 GCA_014896555.1 Caryophanales bacterium
CCTTCCGCCAGTGGTTCTTAGCTTTGGGTTGAAAATTGCTTTATGAGTAAATGCTTTACCAAACCATTGTTGTGAAATAGTTTCGACTAACGACTGCAATTCTTTGTTATCCAACATCAACACCCCTCTGGAAACTTGACAAACCTATTCAGCATACTTATTAGTATCCGGATTTTTCTTTTGATTTTATGGAATCAGCCGATTCTGTCGCAACATCCAGTACCTTCGTATGATCGCTTCGTACAAAACTATATTTCATGCCACTCGGCAAAAAGCAACAGTCTGATCCTTTGATCGCAAAAGAATCTTGTGCCCATGCCACCAAGAAAGCCGCAGCACCCGCCTCCAAAGCTGGCACACTATAACTCGTTTAGGCGGGCGAATATAACCACGGGAGGGTTTGATATGCCTAATTGGCTGAAAAATCAAATACAAACGGCTTTTTTGCAAAAAGACCGAAACCAAATCAAGCTATTAAACCAATGTTGGTTTTTTTATACTGAAAGGGAATCGAAGCAAAGCGTCAAACCACTCAAATCTGTATAAACCGATGCCATACACACTCTGAAGGCACAAACTAGTGAACGTCTACTCATTTGGAGAAATCATCGTTAATGAAACTCTTCCTTTATTCAAGTCAACCTGCTCAACCCAGACAGTGACCAGGTCGCCCACAGACACAACATCGAGAGGATGTTTCACAAACCCTTTTTTCATTTTGGAAATATGAACAAGGCCATCTTCTTTCACTCCGATATCCACAAAAGCTCCAAAGTCTACTACATTGCGAACCGTTCCCTCGAGCTCCATGCCCGGTTTGAGGTCTTCCATTTTCAAAATATCTTTCTTTAAAAGCGGTTTAGGCAATTCATCGCGAGGATCTCTTTCCGGTTGAATAAGAGCTTCGACAATATCTTGCAAGGTAAGCTCACCGATGCTCAACGATTCAGCGGTGTCTTTAATGGAAAGCCGCTCCAGCGCTCCCCGCAATTCAGGCGTGCCAAGGTCAGCTGTTGTAAATCCCAGTTTTTTAAGCAATTGTCGGACTTCCGGATAACTTTCCGGATGAATTGGAGTCCGGTCCAGCGGCTCTTCCCCATCTAAAATTCTTAAAAAGCCAATCGACTGTTCAAACGTTTTTGCACCCATCCTCGGAATGTCTTTTAGCTGTATTCGATTCGTAAAACGGCCATTTTCATTTCTAAATTTTACAATATTGTTGGCAACGGATTTAGACAGTCCAGAAACATATTGGAGCAAAGAGACTGAAGCCGTGTTGACATTCACACCTACTAAATTCACAACCGTCTCTACCACAAAATGAAGGGATTCATGCAATTTTTTCTGTGAAACATCGTGCTGATATTGTCCTACACCAATGGATTTCGGGTCGATTTTGACCAGTTCTGCCAAAGGATCTTGAAGCCTTCTAGCAATGGATACAGCGCTTCTTTCCTCCACTTGAAGATCAGGAAACTCTTCGCGTGCCAAATCAGAAGCTGAGTAAACACTTGCGCCGGCTTCGTTCACAATTAAATAAAAAATATCCCTTTCCATATTTTTTAAGATGCCTACCACAAACTGCTCCGTTTCACGAGAAGCAGTTCCGTTGCCAATAGCTACTACTTCAATTGGAAACCGGTCTAGGAGATCGATAAAAAGGCGTTTCGCTTCTTCCCTTTTGGCTTTTGGCGGATGGGGATACATCACTCCGATATGTAGAACTTTTCCTGTTTCATCGACAACGGCTAGTTTGCATCCCGTACGGTAAGCCGGATCCACTCCAAGAACGGTTTTCCCTTTTAACGGCGGCTGCATTAACAACCTTTTCAGATTTTCTGAAAAAATATGGATGGCCCCATCCTCAGCCTTTTCCGTCAATTGATTGCGAATTTCCCTCTCAATAGAAGGTTGAATTAGCCGTTTGTAACTGTCTTCCATCGCTTCTTGAACAAAACAGGCAGAAATACTTTCCTTGTTTTGAATAATCTTTTTCTGTAAAAAGCGCAAAATGTTTTCCGTATCCGCTTGAATAGACACCCTCAAAATCTCTTCTTTTTCTCCGCGGTTTACTGCCAATACCCTGTGGGAAGCTGCTTTGTATACCGGCTCTTCATATTCGTAGTACATTTCATAAACCTTTTTTTCATCTTTTTCGGCATCTTTCACCGTACACTTTAACATTCCGGTTTGAAATGTTTCTTTTCGAATCCAGTCTCTTATAGAAGCGTCATCCGAAATCATTTCCGCGATTATATCTTTGGCTCCCTGGATGACTTCTTCTATCGAGAAAAGTTCTTTTTCGTGCGATAAATAGTTTGCTGCCTCTTCTTCAACAGACCCCGTCACCGGAAAACTTAGCAGCCAAAAAGCGAAAGGTTCCAGTCCTTTTTCCTTCGCAATAGTCGCTTTCGTCCGTCTTTTTTGTTTATATGGGCGGTAATAGTCTTCCACCTCTTGCAGTTTATCTGCAGCTAAAATTTTTTGCTGCAATTCCTCCGTCAGTTTGCCTTGACCTTCAATGATGCGTAAAACTTCTTCTTTTCGTTTCTCCAAGTTCTGAAGGTAGTCCCATCTTTCCATAATCGAACGAATTTGAACTTCGTCGAGCGCTCCGGTTGCTTCTTTTCGGTAACGGGCGATAAATGGGACAGTGTTGCCCTCTTCCAGCATAGAAATAACCGTTTGTACTTGTTTCCATTTAAGTGATTGTTCATCAGCGATCTTTTTCAGTAGATTTATTGTTCTGTCAGTGGACTGTTCGTTCATATTCATTCCGTTCAAAACGGAGCTCACTCCTTTTCCTAATCTTCTAGAAAAAGCAAAAAAGTCTTTCAAACGGGGAATCGAGGAAGTCCTTTTCAATCGATCCAATATCGATGAGCAGCAAAAGCTTCTTCTTATCCGTTAAGCAGGTTACCTCCCCTTTAGTCGGATGATTCACCAACCATCAAGGTGAGCTAATACATGCTCTCATAGACATTCGATTGATCATCTAAAGGTTCTCTCATTTTATCATAATTTTCTCTTTTAGCCGATAAGGCGAAACAGAATGAGGAAAAAGTAAGGGATTAGTTGGGGCTTTGGCAGCTTTAAATCAATTTTTCCAAAGAAATGACGAGAGAACCATTCTCGCCTGTTGTTGCAATAGTCAATCATCTTCGAAGACGGAATCCTCTGGATCGCTTAAATGTGCCCAAAAATGCCTTCTTACAATAGGATTCCAACGATAAAAGAAGTCTTGTCTTTTCATGGTTTCAGCTGATCCCTTCATTCGAAAACGGTCTATGCAAGGTTAAAGATTGAGAAGCGTACACTCATGCTGCAAATCATTCATCAAGTTCATCTCTCCGTATTCATCGTTTCGGTTCGAATGGCTTTTTTTAATTTTTGAATGGCACGCCGTTGAAGACGAGATACATGCATTTGGGAAATTCCTAGTTTTTCGCCTGCATCTTTCTGGCTCATATTTTCCAAATACGTATACTGAATAATTTTCCATTCTCTCTCGTTCAGTACAGGAAGAACCTTTTCCAAGTCGAGTCGCTGATCCACTTTTTCATACCCTTCTTCCTCATTCCCCACAATATCAAGCAGCGTCATGGCGCCGCCTTCAGAATCGGCTTCAATCGCATGATCAACGGATAACGCCTGGTAGCCTTTCCCCATTTCCATTGCCTCCAAAACTTCTTCTTCCGTGATATCCAAGTAAGCAGCGATTTCCTTTACTTGCGGTGATCTTTGCATTTCACTTGTCAATTTTTCGACTGTTGATTGAATTTTAGGACCTAAATCTTTTATTCTGCGGGGAACGTGAACACTCCATGTCTTATCGCGCAAATATCGTTTGATCTCCCCCACAATAGTTGGTATGGCAAACGCTTCAAAGCTTTTTCCAAAAGATGGGTCATAGCGGCGAATGGCCCCTAAAAGCCCAATCATTCCAACTTGGACAATGTCCTCATGATAAGACTTGCCCTTGGAATACTTTCGTGCGATCGATTCGACTAAATGATGATAGTGAGCCACAATTTTTTCCTGCGCTTCTTGGCATTTATGAAGCTGAAACTCTTCGATCCATTTCATGACCGATTGTTGAAAAGGGCATTCATTAGGTTGAGACGGTTTTGGCATCCCTCTCCACCTGCTCTCTTTTAAGGTATTTCGTCATAAAGACGGATGCCCCTTCTTGATGATGGATTTTCACATCATCCATAAGCGCTTCAATCAAGGATAATCCTAATCCTCCTTCACGAAAAAATTCCCTTTGTTCATAATGGCCAATCTCCTCTTTCATTTCGAATGGATGGAAACTTTGACCTCTATTGGCCACCATTAACTCCAAGCGATCATCATACAGAGAAAAACCAATGACCATTTCACCTTTTTCTTGTTCTCGGCATGCATATTGCATGGCGCTCGCAATCGCTTCGCTGACAACAATTTTTAAGTCCTCAATAGCCTCATACGCAAAACCCATTCGACTGGCAATTCCAGACAGCGTTAAACGGATGACTCCTATATATTCCGGCTTAGCAGGTATTTTCATCTCGATATAATCAAAAGGCTGCCCCATCACACTTTCCCCTCAACTTCCATATCCATATTCAAAATATCCACAAGACTTGGTTATTTCAAATAATCGCTTGAATCGACCCGAATGCCCGTTTCAAAGAAGTTTGCTTATGAATCAGCATTGTTTAAAAAGAGTAGCAATACTTCGAGGACTGTGCTATCCAGTTATTCCACGTTGAATCAGTCCACAACTACCTAATTCAAATGATCAACAATCAAAAAAGTAGAAAAACGTTAAACAACTGCAATTTTTCGGAATTTCTGGAATAAAAAATAAAAATGAAGATCTTATTGGGATCGAAGAAAAATACGGTTCAAGTCCAGAATTAAAAGAATTAAAACAACAAATGGCAACAAATTTAAACACAGGGAATGGCAGAATGGTATCAACTATGGATGCCTAGGTAGATGCATGTATAAATAAAAAAATCAAAAACGGAATGGGAGAATTTCTATCGATAAGTGCTATAACCAGTGTTATCTCTTATATTGTTGATAAACAATACACATTGGCAGCTGCAAAACTTATTAAACTAGGCGCTACAGGTAATGCAGTATCTATTGCAGCCCAACTAGCGTACTATATGATGAAATGTAAATATGAGGTACACGATATATGGGAGTAAAAATAAAAAACCTTGATCCCTTAATTGTTGAGAAGACAAGTTTTATTTTTTTTATTCTTTTTCCCGTCTAATAACCACACAAACAATCTAAAAAATACAACGAAAAACAAAGATTGTATCATGTTTTCAGTCCAATTGAATGTATGATTTTCAACATAATCCAAAATAACGAAAACAAAATATAACACGATGAGTAATATGAAATTCTTATAAATTACGCCCATATAATTCCTCCTAGTGGTTTAACCTTTTTCCTTCCTTCTTATAAAACACCACTACATTTAGAGAATACCTATTCCATTTCATATCGAATGATCAATATTTCCTAATCATTAATCCTACATATAAAGGCGCGCCATACGGGCAAAATTGAACGTATTTGAAAGATTGCCCATAATTTTTCTGAAAAAGCCACAGAAGACATTTTAGCCACTCTCATGCAAACGGCATGTAAACGGCACTCTCTCATGAAAACCACTTATCTAATAATAAACTATTTTTAATAATATTTCCAATTTTTTAGCAAAACCTTCAAAAGAATGGTTTTCACATTTTCTTCCTCTTTTTGAGGGCAAGGCTGGCTTGAATGTATGCAACGGGTAAAATGGCAATCATGGACGAAAAGTGCAAAAATACTTCGTTCTTGCATAAAAAAGTCTTTTTTGTTTTAACATAAGAGCCCTTTTATAAAAATAGCTTCCCAACACAACAAATCAATCGATTTCCCTTAGGCATTTGCGTGCAGCCATAAACGTTTTTGAATAAATTTAACGCCCCTCTAGACAACTAAGGAGCGTTCTTTTAAAAGTCTATTAGACCTAAACTGATTTGCAAGGCTTCGTCCACTTTTTCCATCATTTCTTCATCCAAATGGGAAATCTTATCAGTTAAGCGTTGTTTGTCAATTGTGCGTATTTGTTCCAGCAAGATAACGGAATCCCGCTCAAAACCATATCGCTTTGCGTCAATTTCTACGTGTGTAGGCAGTTTGGCTTTTTGGATTTGCGCTGTAATAGCAGCAACAATTACAGTGGGACTAAACCGGTTCCCTATGTCGTTTTGAAGGACTAGTACTGGACGCACTCCGCCTTGCTCTGAGCCGACAACAGGGGAAAGGTCTGCAAAATACACATCACCACGCTTAACAATCAAAGGATTAGCCCCCACTTACTAATCGTTCTACCGTATTCTCTGCCTCAAATTCCGCTTGTATAGCCTCTGAGGCAATAGCAAGATTGATTTTTGCCATTTCCATATAGCCTCGTCTCATCGTTTCCCTTATTTGACGCTTTTTGCGTTCGCGAAGATACGCTTTTGTGGCGCGATAAATAAATTCATTGCGATTCACATTTTCCTGCTCAGCAAATCCGTCTAATTCGGTTAAAAATTGCTGCGGCAATCGAATTAAGATTTCTGTCGTTGTGCTGGATTCAGACACGAACTACACCTCCACCGTTCACTGCAATAACCGTCTCATTTCACTACCATATCCATGATACCATCAATTGAGCTGCCCGAAAAGATAAATTATAAATTCTTCACCTATTATCGTCATAAAAACACGAAAATTATGCATTTATGTTGATGAAGAAAAAATTCTCTTAACTACAGCTTCCGTTGATTAAGACAAAAGCGGGTTAGAAATGTCCACAATCTTTCCTGCTTCTACATAAACACGAGGGACGCGATAAGAAATCATACAGCCAATTTCATAATGAATCGTTTCAAGCTTTGCCGCAATTTCATCCATTGTGATTTCATCCCGGCCTTGCTTACCGATCAAAACCACTTCCGTTCCTACAGGCACTTCCTCATCTAAACGGATCATACATTGATCCATGCAAATTCGGCCGACAATGGGGGCTCTTTTCCCGCCTACTAGCACTTCTTGGCCTTGGAGCCTGCGATTCCAGCCGTCTGCATAGCCGATTGGCAAAGTAGCGATCCATTCATCTTCCTTTGCTTCATATACACCGCCGTAGCTGATTCTTTCTCCCTTTTTCACCTTTTTCACATGTACAATTTTTGTATGCAGAGATAATGCTGGCTTCAATTCAAAAGGAAGAAGGGATTGGATGTCAGCAGAAGGCGACAGCCCGTACATCGAAATTCCATATCGAACGAGATTAAAAGCATGAGATGTTTCTTTAAACCTTAAAGTAGCTGCGCTGTTCGCGCAATGAATAAATTTTGGTTTTTGTTCCAGAAGCTGTACCATCTCTTGAAATTTTTCAAATTGATTCTGGAAATAATCTGTATTGACCTCATCAGCTGTCGCAAAATGGGTGAAAACCCCTTCTAAATGAAAGGATGGGGAACGCAGAATTTTATTTTCCAATACTTTCAGCTCTTTTTCCGTTCTCACTCCGATCCGGCCCATTCCTGTATCTATTTTCATATGCACATTTAACGAGGAGCCATCCAAAAATGGTTCCGCTTTATCCAACCATTCTTTTTGAAACACTGTCAACGAAATACGATGGTCTGCTGCCAGCTTGGCGTCTTCCGGCCTAGAAGCTCCTAATACTAAAATCGGAACCTCGATCCCAGCATTCCTTAATTTCAAAGCTTCGTCTAAAAAGGCCACAGCTAAACCTTTCGCTCCTGCTTGAATCGCGGTATTGGCAACTTGAACATCACCGTGGCCGTATGCATTGGCTTTTACCACAGCAAATAAATCGGTTGTAGACGGCAAAAGTTTTAAAGCTTCTTTTACATTATAAGCAATGTGATCCAAATGAATTTCAACCCATGTATCCCTGTAAAACTGAGATGTATCCACTCATGACCCTTCTTTCCACTAAACTCCCCTTCATTATGACAAATATTGTCGAATTTTTAAATGCAAAAAAGAACTGACCCAAAAGTATATTCATTTTGGGTCAGCCCCTTCTTCTATCATATGCAATTCATATGAGTTTCTGTATTTGTTCTTTTCACACAGGAATTTTATTTTGAACAACATCCTAAACGATTCGATAATGAACGGAGAAATACCCATGAATCATCACATCTCTCATGCCAACCATTTTTCTCCATTCGACATGTGGGTTTGCTCGTCTGATTTCCTCAGGAATATTTTTCGTTGCCTCTCGAATCACTAATATATTTTTAATTACAGCGTCCGTCACTAAATCATTGTCTAGAAAATCATCATAAGATAAGCCTTTAGTGTATTTCTCGATTTTTTCTGCAGCAGATAAAATATCTTCTAAAAAAACCTCTAGGCTCTCTCCACATACTTCACACTTTCCAATATATACGGTTTTAGAGCGGGTTTAATATCATCCAGTATGACTAAATCTATTGACTTTTGAAAGCGATCCTCAAGATTGAATTTTAAATTCATATAGTTATCAAATGTCATAGCATCATCCGTAAATTCTACTAACACATCAATGTCACTGGAATCCTTTTGTTCTCCCCGGCTATACGAACCGAACAAGCCGATCCGCTTCACACCGTATTTTTGCTTCCATATATATATTTCTGGACAATTCATCAAGAATTTCTTGTTGTGATAACATGCTTATCACCGCCATTTTCTCCATATTCCATATTCTAATTATATCATTCCTCTTTTTATTTAATTATTCTCCAGTCTTCATTTACCTGAAAAATGATTACTCAATTTCATTTTTCCCCTTTTTTACGATTAAGTTCTGAATTAGGTTTTTTATAGGCTCTCTGTGTCACTCATCAATAAATTCTTTGACGACTTTATCTGATTGACGAAGATCGCCTTTTAATGATTGAATGCTCCTAATAAAAAATCCACACCGGTTAGTGTGGATTTTCAAGTAATAGTACTTTTCGTTTACCAGCTTCCCTTTCTTTAGTCAGCCCTTTACCGCTGAACAGTTTCATACACGCCCTTTCCCGATTCAAAAGAAAAGCTGACGCTGGTTCATTAGGACTTGTGTGCCTTTTATTCCTGTATTCACCTTGTAGAAAGAGATTTTCAAAGCGAAGAAGTTTCTCTTTATTTTTCTGGGTTTCCTTGCATGGAACTTGCAATTCTGATCATTTCTTGCTTCGTGAGGTTCTTCGATGCCAATGTGTAGTCAACTCCTTGATACGTCCAAGAAAGAGAGTGATCGGTTATGGATCCGATGGCAAATCCCAGATCAGCTACTTCTCCATCTAAATCAATTGGTTCTGAAGCCGCAACAGCTCTTGCTTTTTCTTGAATAATCGTAAACGATTTATTCCCGCCATAGGTAAGGACAACCCGTTTGCCATCGTCAGTTGATAACTCATTTTCTTCCACTAGTTTTGTTCCTTCTAACTCAGCAAGAGGATATTGAACGGAAAAATCTTGATCAACCGAGTTGGCGGCAACTGGTACTTCAAGCTGAGCCCCCGTCATATTCTTTTTCATATCAAAGGACGACTGGTCAAAGTTTGCATGGAGATCCATATTTTTGAATTTTACGGTGACTAAAGGATTGTGGTCGGTATCCATCACTTTTACGGAGACAGGTGTTAAGTCTTTTTTATTGAATGTGATTTCCTGGTAAGGAAGAATTTGGTTGTTTTGATAGCGGGTTTTCGTTTCAAATACATAATAGTCTTTTGTATCTTTAAATTTCGCCTCTTTGTCTTCTAAAATATCTTTTACCAATGATTCGTATAAATATGCTTGGCTGCTGTTCTTCGGCCAATCGCTTTGGAATCGAAAGCTTTTATTGAGGGCAGGAGTTAACACGTACACACCGGAATCATTTCGCAAAATCATTTGGCTCTGATCTCTTTTGGCCGCCTTTAGTTCTACTCGGTAATATTGATGGGCTTTATTCCATACTTCCACATGATACGTTTGTTTTTCCTCTCCCACTTTTAAAGTCATTTGCGCTTCTGCTTTATACCCTTTTAATTTGCCGATTTTTTCATTTAGATCGGACACAACCTCCTCTTTTGTCTTAGAACCACAGGCAGCGAGAACAATCATTGTCAATAAGCCAATGAATAAGAGCGCCACTTTCTTTTTCATTCTTTTCACTTCCCCTTTGTCTCATTTAAACATGAAAGGGAGAGAGAAGATGTTCATAACCTAAGATGAACAGGCACTTTTGGCTTTTTCGTCCAGCGCTGTTGCCTGCAATCTCGGCTTTTCGATCTTGTCTCTCCTGCTGTTATCCAATATATGAGACAACCATAGGGAATATGTACTTTAAAAATCTTTTCCCATTTTTTCGATGATCACTAGGGCACAAGCAAATTCCCGGCTATGCGTAATAGTTAAATGAACTCCTTCTTTAAAAGGCTTGACGATCATCGGTTTTCCGTTCTCATCGTATTGAATTTCGATGTCGTGAAACGTTAACTCTTTCCGGATTCCCGTTCCGTAGGCCTTGGAAAAAGCTTCTTTTGCCGCAAATCTCCCTGCCAAATATTCAGTTTGCCGTTTTGGCGATAAAGATTGAAATATATCCAATTCATTTGTGGTCAATATTCTATTTGGAAATTTCGTTTGACGACGAAGCAGCGTTTCAATTCTTTCCATTTCCACAATATCTAAACCAATGCCTATAATCATCACAGTACGTCCCTTCTAAATGATTTCCGGCCGCATATAAATGGAGGTAGCATGTGGGAATCTTACAACGAAATGCTTTTGGAACGCAGGATCGAAAAGCATTTCTTTGTTGCCTCAACTTCGTCACTCCCTTAACAAGAGGTGAAGTCCATGTTTCAGCGCAGTGAACGAATGGCAGATTTTATCCGTTATTATCCGTGCGTTTCCACATTGGCCGGTATTCAGGCTCTGCTTTATTTGGCGACATGGATCCCTTTTTTCCCTGCTGTTGCTTTTTACCAATCTTTTTCCGGAACCAATGTCGCGATTGCGAATGGAGAATGGTGGCGATTGATTTCCCCCATTTTCATTCATAGAGGATTCTCTCATTTTTTCTTCAATACCATCACACTGGTTTTTTTCGCTCCTCCTTTAGAGATTCTGCTCAAAAAAATCAAGTTTTTATTACTTTACTTATTATCAGGGATTTTCGCAAATGCTGCCACCTTTCTCTTTATGCCTTTAACCTACACTCATATCGGTTCAAGTGGAGCCATTTTCGGGTTATTTGGGGCCTTAGCCGCTTTCTTGCTGATGAAGCCCCCTTTGCTAGACGATCATCATCAAAAAATCATTTTTCCGGTTGTACTCATCGCTCTATTGATGACGTTTATTCAAACCGAAGTGAATATCGTTTCCCACCTGGCAGGTTTTGCTTGCGGGTCCTTCATGGGCATCCTATATCGAAAGAAACTACTTGTTGAATGATCATCCTATTCAGAACGAAGGGAGGATGGCAAAAAGGGGAAATGACCATCCGTTTTTGAATTTTCCTCTCTCTCATATTAGGCAAATGAAAAAGCATAGGAATTCCTATGCTTTTGGAACGGATTTTCTCCGGCTCATGCGCGGTCTTTGATTTTTGCGATGATTTTCTTGCGTTTTATTATAAGAACGTCTACTCTCCTTTTTCATTGGGAGCGGTCCTTCCTCTGTAATTTGGACAGGAGTGCGGTTCGGTTCTTTCGTAAGGAGCTTAAGGGCAGCGGCCACCACTCGACTTGGCGGGAATTGTGCCAGCAGCTCGTTCGCTAATTCTTCATAGTCCTCTAAATTTTCATTATTTAAGCACGTTTCAATGTCATTCATAGCCGCTCTTTGCTGCCCGATGAGCGCTTCCGTCCATGTCGGCGGCTGCATTGGCGTCATTCGTTTTTTCGTGGTTCGTTCTACTTCTCTTAAATAGCCCATTTCTCTAGGGGATACGAATGTAATGGCTATCCCTTCTTTTCCAGCCCGTCCAGTCCGACCAATACGGTGAACATAGCTTTCCGGATCTTGCGGAATATCATAGTTATAGACATGGGTAACCCCGGATATATCCAATCCCCGTGCCGCAACATCGGTTGCCACAAGAACATCGACTTTTCCTTCTTTAAACTTTTTTAGGACGTTCAAGCGCTTCATTTGGCTTAAGTCCCCGTGAATACCCTCAGCAGAGTATCCGCGCAAAGTAAGCGCCCTTGATAGTTCATCCACTCTACGCTTCGTTCTGCCAAATACAATCGCCAGCTCAGGGGATTGCACGTCCAAAAGCCGGGAAAGAATGTCAAATTTTTCTCTTTCTTGAATCTTGATAAAATACTGTTCAATTTGCGGAACCGTCATTTCTTTTGCTTTCACTTGAACCAATTCCGGATTTTTCATAAATTTTTCGGCAATGGCGCGGATCGGCCCCGGCATCGTTGCAGAAAAAAGAAGGGTTTGCCGTTCGCTCGGCATATGGGAAAGGATCGTTTCAATATCTTGAATAAATCCCATGTTCAGCATTTCATCCGCTTCGTCGAGAACGAGTGTATGAAGATAGTCTAATTTTAATGTCCGTCTATTGATGTGATCAAGGATTCTTCCTGGAGTTCCCACAATCACATGCGGCTGTTTTTTCAAAGCGCGTATTTGTCTTTGAATATCTTGGCCGCCAT